>JAHEFC010000012.1:0-1617 GCA_024640385.1 Sphingobacteriales bacterium | reverse complement strand
TTGTGTTTTCACCATATACAGTCCCATTCCTTTTCCATCGGCTCTGTCTGTATGGAAGCGCTTATACAATCCAAATACATGATCCCCTACTGTTGAAAGGTCAATTCCAATTCCGTTGTCTTCAAATAGCAAGATGGTTTTGTCATTTATTTTCCGGCTGGTGATTTTTATCATAGGAGGCACATTCGGTTGCCTGTATTTTAAGCTATTGGAAATAAGGTTAAAGAAAATACTGTGTAAGTAGCTTTTGATCGTGACGATTTCTTCAACTTCGGTGAAATTCCACAAGATGACTGCCTTTTCATTCTCGATCATTTTTTCAATACTCAATTGAATATCTGAAGCGAACTTTGTAAAATTTATCAACTGCTTACTTTCGTCAACCTTTTGCCTTATTTTCAGAATATCATTCAGATCCCTGATCACTTCATCCAATTTAGTAACTGAAGTGGAGAGGCCCGCACCAATCTGGTTTCTTAGATCTTCTGGAAGGCCGGATTGCTGAAGCCGGTAAGAAAGACCTATAATATTTGCTACCGGGGCACGCAGGTTGTGGGAAATGATGTAGGTAAATTGTTCCAGGTCTTTATTACGCTGAATTAAGTCGGTGGTCATTTTTTCCTTCTGTTCATTCTGAAACAACAGTTCCTCATTGGCGATAATTAGTTCAGCGGCGCGCTTTTCTTTTTCCTGGTTTTGAAACAGGAGCTCTTTATTGGCTATCACCAATTCTTCATCTCTTTTTTCCCTTTCCGAATTTTGAAAAACCAGTTCCTTGTTGGCAATGATCAGCTCCGCTGCTCGTTTTTCCTTTTCTTCATTCTGAAATATGAGTTCCTTATTGGCGATCACTAATTCTGCTGCACGTTTTTCTTTTTCTTCATTCTGAAATATGAGTTCTTTATTAGCGATCACTAATTCTTCTGCGCGTTTCTCTTTTTCCGCATTTTGAAACCGAAGTTCTTCATTGGCAATTGCTAACTCAGCTGCTCTTTGCTTTTTTTCTTCCTTCTGAAATGCAAGTTCCTTGTTAACATTGATCAACTCGTCAGACTTACTAATGTTGTCCATAATGAAGGTTTGAATTAAAGCTAACATTTAAAAACCGCTATAGCTATTAATATTAACAAAGGCCCTTTGGTCGCACAAACTGAGATAGTTTTACTGACGTGCACACATTTTAAATATACGCTTACCGATGGTTCAGCCTTTGAAAGCATATTCAATATGAACAGTAGCCATGTATTCCTCAGTCCTAATTTCAGGTACCCTTTTACGTTAGTATTGAAAACCGCATAGAGCGAAACAGCGAAGCCGTCCCATCGTCGGGGAAAGTCAAGTCCGGTCCGCAAAACTGCCTTAAAAGCAAACGAACAGCCTGCAAATACCCGATTTTGCAGATCAAGACTCTTCAAGCTGGCCCTGCAATCGATTGTCTTAATTGATCTGCCCCTGGTGTTGCTTCTTCCCATACCATAACTTGCAGACGTTAAACATGATTGATGAAAAGAAGAGAATTAATAAAAAATATTGGCCTGGCAACCGGAGCAATAACTATAGGAGCAACCCCAATACTCGGTGCAGACAATAAAAAAAAGAAAAAACTACTACGCATCG
>JAHEFC010000201.1:1526-7096 GCA_024640385.1 Sphingobacteriales bacterium | reverse complement strand
TTATAACTACTGGGATTTTTACATCAATCCATTTTTTGACGGAGTAACCTTCAAGCCTGTACCCGGAACGGCAGAGGCGGGTGCTGCACCCGGAGCTGATCCGAAACTCAGAGCTGGCCAGTCTTTGGGAGTTCATCAGTACAATGCCCAGCTTGATCCCGTAAGCAAGTTGGATGTGCCGGCGGAAAAAGAAAAGGAAAAGGAGAAAGAGGCTGTTGTTGATCCTAAGGCCATAATGAAGAAGGACCCGGAGTTTGCGGAGATCAACGAAAGTCTTGCGAAAACTTCAAAAGCCAAGAAGAAACATGATCCCGCTGAAAAGAAAGCAGGTGAGGCCCAGGCTGCTGCAGTTTCCCCACCGAATGAGCGAATGAGCAAGGCCCAGGCCAAGAAAGTGGAGAAGATGGGTGCTTTGCCCCAGCCGAAGAAATTCGAAGCTTCGGTATTGAAGAAAAGCATTCTGACCGAAGTGGAAAGACTGCTTAAAGAAAAAGAACAGGAAGCTAACGATACGGGTGAGAAACCGAAGATCAACCAGCAGGAGATCGATAAAGTCAAAAAAGAAAACAACAAGGATATCCAGTCGCAGAAAGAAGAATCGGTTGGCCCAGTGGAAGATGCCCACCAGGAGCCGCCTAAAGAGAATGCGGTTGAAAAGCGGGATAGTATTGAATCTGTGCCGGAAGATCCAGGCAAGGCAAAGAAGGTCCCTGATACAGAGAAGGCTGTTGCCAAGCCAATTGCAGAGGAACGCATCACCTTGGAAGAAGAGTCTGGCAGGATCGACAAGAAAATGGCTGACAATGATGTGGACGAGCAACAGCTGGAGGAATCGAACGAGCCGAAGTTTGCCAGTTCACTCGAGGAAAAACGTGGTAGCCAGGCTGAAGCTGCGAAAGTGAAGGAAGATTATCGTGCAGCAGAGCAGACAGAGTTACAGAAAGAAAAAAAACAGGCCCGCGAAGGCATCAACGGCCAGATGGATAAAATACATGCTGAGAGGCAGGGTCAGTTCAGTAAGGTGGACGAGGTAAAAAAAGCAACTCAATCGGCTGATGAACTTAAGCGCAAAGAGATCGCAGACAAGATCGAAAAGCTCTATGGTGATGCAGAGAGATCAGTGAATGAAAAGCTCACAGCCCTTGAAACAACTGTCAATACAGACTTTGACAACATCATGTCGAAGGCGAATGAAAATTTCAGGAAGAATGTGAACAATGGACTTGATGATGAGTTCACCTGGGAGTGGGCTGCAAAGAGACTCGACCGTTCAGACTATAACCGTCGGGTAAAGAAGGTATTTGTGAACGAGTCAGAAAAGTATAAGAAGGAATTATCAGAGGCGCTTGATCCACTGACCCAGAGAATTGCGGATACTTTGAATTTGATCATGCTGGAGATACAGGCAGCGAAAGATGCCGTAGTGAAATATGTCAATAGCCTTGATCCTGACCTGGCTGAGATCGGGGTACAGAGTGCCAAAGCGGTGATGGAGAAATTCGCGTCACTTGAGTCGTCCGTAGATGAGAAGCAAAATGCGCTCACAAATGGTCTTGCCAAGAAATATGCCGATGGTGTGATGAATCTTGAGGCTGAATTCAAGAAGATCATGGATTCCAGGAAGAGCTGGCTGGAAAAGGCATTGGATGCCATTGTTGATGCCATTAAGGAGATCATCAACCTTCTTTCCGAACTTAAGAAGGCCTTGCAAAGAGCGGCTGAATACGGAAGTCGTATTATCAAGGCACCTATTAAGTTCTTCAATAACCTGGTGAAAGGCGCTACAGAAGGGTTCAACAATTTTGTCAAGAATATCGCCAAGCACCTGCTGAACGGAGTATTGGAATGGATAACGGGTGAGATGGGTGAGGCGGGTATACAGTTGCCTGAAAAATTTGACTTCAAGGGCATAATGAGTATCATCCTGCAGGTATTGGGACTGACCCTGAGCAATATAAAAGAGATCGCAAAGAAAGTGATCGGTGAGAAATATGTGGCGATGATGGAGAAGGGAGTTGACATGGGAGTTAAGGGCGGGGAGAAGATCCTTCAGATATTTACCATTATCAGGAATGAGGGATTGGCCGGGCTTTGGGAATTCATTAAAGAGCAATTCAGTGACCTGAAAGAAAGGCTGATAGAGGAGGCAAAGACCTTTATTGCCACAACCATTATAGAAGCTGCGGTGCTGAAGTTAGTGTCTATGCTGATACCTGGCGCAGGTTTTATTTCTGCTGTGAAATCATTGATAGATTTTATGCGGACCTTGTTTGCAAAAGCCAAGCAGGTCATTGGAATTATCATTGGGATCATTGACACATTCGGCGAGATCCTGGCAGGCAATGTGTCCAAGGTGAGTACGATGATCGAGAATGTACTGGGAAAGCTGATCGGGCTGGCGATCACATTCCTTGCGGCAATATTGGGTTTAGGAAAGGTTGGTAAAAAGATAAGTGAGATCATCCAGAAGAAGATAAAGGACCCGATCAACAAAGCCATTACGAAGATGATGGAGAAGCTAAAGGCGGTGATGACAAAGCTTGGTGTATTCAAGTTCCTGGATAAGGTGAATGAAAAGATCTCCCAGGGTAAAAAATGGGTGAGTGATAAGAAGGAACAGCTGAAAGAAAAGGCCACTGAAGCAATGGCGAAAGTCAAAGGTTTCCTGAAGAATTTGTTTACGAAGTATACAGATCCGGAAGGTGAGGTGCATACGCTGAAGTTCAAGGACACAACTTTGTACAGGGAAAGTGTGAGCATTACACTTGCCAATTATCTAACCGAGGTAGAGTTGGAGATAGAAAACCTGCCAAATAATTCAGATAAAAAGATTCACAAGGGCACTGTAAAAGATGCGTGGACAATCCATTCTAAAATTGTCAAGAGGATAAATGAGAGTTTATATGAAGACCAGGGTCAATATGCCGGTACTGATAAAAGTTTTGGCCCGAAGAAGGGCGAAGAATTAAGGGTGTTGTTAAAAGAGATAGCAGACAAACTGAGGACCCTGCCCCTTAAGAGTAAGAAAAAAATTATTCCTGAGACAACTATTAAATACAAAGAAAGTGTTGAAGATGGGATTTGGGCTGATGCCAAACTGATATCACTTGATTCTCCATACGCTGGAAGCAAACCAACGGGGTCATATTCAAAGTTGTCTTCAAAGATAAAAGATATAGCTACCCAGAAAACGGGAAGTCACAATCTAGTCAGGGGCCATTTGATTAATCACGAACTGTATGGCACAGGTGAAGACACAAAGAACCTTGCACCTATACCCAAACAAGCCAATTCTGACATGTTGAACCTGTTTGAAACGGATGCCAAAAGTTTGGTACATTCCAATAATGTTGTTTCACTCAAGGTAAACATGAATTATGGAGAACCAAATGACAGGAAAGATGGCGGGAAGTCACTTCTGAAAAAGAAACTTCCATCGGCAAGTGAAATTCCGGTTAGTATTTCTTATAATTTAGTACAACTGGAGTATAAGGGGGCAGCAAATGCCAAACAAGCAACGATCAATAAACCCGATAATTGGGAGAAGAGCTCTAAAGGACTTTCTAAAAAAGGAACTATCAAGGTCAATCATGATGACTTTTTCTAGGGAATAATGGATAAACAAACTTTTCTACATGATTTTCTTTTGCATTTAAAGGGTCTCTTTCCGGAGATCTTTGAAGAAGCGAATGAATATGAAAGTATCGGTATTGCGCTTTGCATTGCACCAATACTGCAACCGGATCTGCTTGAAAACTGTTTTAGGCAGGAGGTGGCCTCCGAGGGCGAGTACCCGGCGCTGGGGGGTATTAAGGGAACCAATCACAGAGGTATACTGCCTACCGGCGAAACCTGGATCTATTTCTGCTGTAAGCTGCAACTTGATAACCGGATCGATTTTATACGGAGCATACCCCAGTATCTCACGCAACCCAATGCATTGCTGAACATAGAACCCGCACCCCCCGGAGATCCATTTATGGCCGGCATGCTGGTATTCAGCAGCTATTTCAGGAAGAAATACCAATCTACCGGGATAATATATGAGCAAAGAATAAGTAACCTTAATCTTGGAGGATTCATTGAATCGAAACTTGAACTCAATGACCTGGTGTTGACTGAAGAGGTGTTGAGAAGTCTTGATGAGATCCGGCACTGGCGGCATTTCCAGGAGCTCAGTGAAGATATTCCCTTTACAAAGCGAATGAAAAAAGGACTGAAAGTGATCTTCCACGGCAAGCCTGGTACAGGGAAAACGGAGACGGCGGCTATACTTGGACGTGAGCTGGAGCGAAAAGTTTACAGGATTGACCTGGCCCAGATCGTATCCAAATATATAGGGGAAACTGAAAAAAATCTGTCCAAGATATTTGAAGCGGCAGAGAAAAGGAACTGGATCCTTTTCTTTGATGAAGGTGATGCATTATTTGGAAAGAGAACCTCAGTGAATAGTGCAAACGACAGGTATGCGAACCAGGAAGTAGCCTATCTTTTGCAGCGGATTGAAGATTACACAGGGATCATTATTGTGTCAACCAACTTCAAGGAGAATGTGGATGCAGCTTTTATCCGCAGATTCCATATTATAGCTGAATTCAATCTTCCAGACAAGCAGCAACGAAAACTGATCTGGGAAAAATTATTGCAGGAGTTGGTCAATTATGCTCCGGAATTGAATGCAGAAGAGTGGGAAGAGTTATTAAAAACAGAATTAAGCGGTGGTGCCATTACCAACGTGGTCAATTATTCCATGTTAAAAGCTTCGTACAAGGAAACGCAAGTCCAGTTCAGTATGTTGAAAGAAGGCATAGTAAGGGAAATGCGGAAAGAAAACAGGCTGACCAGTCTTTAGACCGAGGTCGGAAATGGATCTGACCATCAAATCGTATTTGGTTGCGAGTAATCGAAGATAAGATGTGCGGGCAATGAGACGTCAATATATAACCTACTGATTCGACCCCGATTCCCCCGGATGCACCGGCGAACCCGTAGCAGGTAAGATCAGCGCACTGGTTGTATTCAACGCATTCGGTAAAGGAAAGCGCCAGATCTCGGTGCCGGTCAACGCATCAAAACAATAAAAATTACGGCTGCCGCCGCCGCCAACAAACACGCGGTTGAAAGCTGCAACAGGACTTGCAGAATTGGGGAGTATCTCTTTGCTCCATAATGCTGAGCCGTTTAATGCATTCAACGCATGAATCTTCAGATCATCTGCCGTAATGTATACAATGCCGTTAAGTACAAAGGGACTTGAACTGATGCCCGCGGCTTCCACACCTTTCCAGATCATCTGGCCCGTTAACGCGTTCAATGCATATAAACTGCCGCGCCGCGAGAATGCACCTACATCATACCAGCTGGCAATATATACAATGCCGTTTTGTACGGTAGGACTGGACTGCTCAAACGAAATGCCATCGCCGGAAAATTTCCATTTTAAACTGCCATCGGCGGCGTTGATCGCATAAACATAACTGTCACGACTACCCACATAGAGCACGCCGTTCGATAAAGCTGGTCCAGATTGGTTGATCATGGCCCCCGTTTGATAGGCCCATTTTTGTGTA
>JAHEFC010000201.1:0-1516 GCA_024640385.1 Sphingobacteriales bacterium | reverse complement strand
TTCAGTGCGTAGAGTTTACCGTCAGATGAGCCGAAGTAAACCGTACCGTTGTCTATGGTAGGACTTGCGCTGATATTTCCACCGGTCCGGAAAACCCATTTGGTACTTCCCGTATTCCCGTCCAGCGCATACAATTCATCATCATTGGTACCCACATATACGGTTCCATCCGCAAATACCGCATCGGACTCTATGCCCGTGGTGGCGATCTTTTTCATCCATTTGGTAAAACCCTGCTTGGGATCTATGGCATATACATAACTGTCAGTGGACCCGATATAAATGGTGTTATTGGCGTAGGTAGGACTTGAATACACAAACTGGCCTTCGCCCTTGTACCGCCATACTTGTGCGCCCGTACCGCCATCCAGGCAGTAGATATAGCTATCTGAACCACCGAAATAGATCAGGGGTGCTGCGCCATACTTGACCATAACGGTATATTGTACACTGCTGCCGTCTTGCGCAGTGACTGTGTAAAACACGGGCTTGGTAAAATCCTGTTTTACGCCTGATCCCGGTTGAACCGACACGCCCTTGATGGTGAACTCGGGTACCAGCCCGTTCCGCTCAGTTCCGTAGGGCAAAGTGAATTCAATATTCCTGCCGCTCCAGTTCACCAGGTAATCGCTGGCCTGGAATTCGGTACCATCGGTTTTCTTGATCACAAAGCTGATGATCTCCTTATCGGAACTTTTTGGGATTTCATTTTCCTTGGTGCAGGAAAAAATGAGGAAAGTGAGAACCAGGAAGATGAACGAAATGCGTTGGGTCATATGGTAAGCAAAACGATTAAACAGATGATAAATTACAAAATATGTTTTGATTATTTCATCCCAACAGGTCTTAGAAGTTAAGTTGATAACTGGTACTTCGTCCGCCGGATTTGCCTGCAAGCACAAATGCCCCGATCTCCATTAAATGCTGCAGATCTCTTGTTGCTGTAGCTTTGGATGTTTTGGTGATCCCGATATATTTTTTTGCATTCATGCCTCCGGCGAATCCGTCTGTTCCCTCGTCAAACATCCTCCGTATCACTTTTAATTGGCGCTCATTGAGCTGATCCCTGAAACGATCAAAGAACCTGGTTTTATTCAGTGTAAAACTGATCTGCATCTCTGCGTCTGTTTGCGCATCAAGAGCCATTCTTACAAAATATTCTATCCAGGGACTGATCTCATTTGATCGCTGTGCTTTTTCTAAAGAATTATAGTATAGGATCTTGTTTGACTCAATGACCTTGGATAAACTTAGTATAACTGGGCGACCTATAGTTTGTGATAATGCTTTCTCAGCAATGGCACGACCGATCCTTCCATTCCCGTCTTCAAATGGGTGGATAGATTCAAAATATAAATGGGCGATCGCTGAACGCACAGGAGCTTTTTTAATTTCCTTTTTGCCACCAGGAGCGGTGTCGTTGAACCACTGCATGAATGATGCCATTTCATTTGGAACTCTTGAAGAGGGAGGAGCTTCAAAATGTATTTTTTCTTTTCCTATAGTTCCGGAAACA
>JAHEFC010000522.1 GCA_024640385.1 Sphingobacteriales bacterium | reverse complement strand
ATCCCCGTATTGTCACCTACCCGGATCATAGATGATGCGATCCAGAGAAAATGTTCGATAAACTTTAGAACCATGTCAGCAAATGACTTGTCTGTAAGGGCCAGCTCAGTGGCGATTTCAAGCATATTCTGACTGAAGAGAGCCATCCATGCCGTACCATCTGCCTGTTCAAGATATCCGCCCGTTGGAAGCGGTGCACTGCGGTCGAATACTCCGATATTGTCAAGTCCAAGGAATCCCCCGTCGAAGACATTCCGGCCCGACCGGTCTTTCCGGTTCACCCACCAGGTAAAATTAAGGAGCAGTTTCATGAAATTTGCCTTAAGCCACTCAGTATCTTCAATATTTTTTGTCAGTTTTTCAAGACGATAGGTAAAAATTGTGGACCAGGCCAAAACCGGTGGATTCACATCACTGAAATTCCATTCGTATGCGGGAACCATCCCATTGGGATGCATATAATGCCCCTGCATCATGAGCCTTAATTGCTCTTTACCAAAACCAGGATCGATCAGATTGATAGCCAGTACATGAAAGGCAAGGTCCCATGAAGCATACCATGGATATTCCCATTTGTCCGGCATCGAAATTATATCTCCGTTGAACATATGATGCCATTCCTCATTCCTTGTTACTGATTTGCCTGAAGTGCGGGATGGATCAGAACCATGTTCATCGAGCCACTTGTCAATATCATAGAGATAAAATTGCTTGCTCCACATCATGCCTGCCAGAGCCTGTCTGAATACATTAACCTCATCAGGACCAAGTGAAGAAGGTATGATTTTGCTGTAAAAATTATCGGCGTCCTTCTTCCGGGAATCAATTATAATGTCAAACCCGTCACCGAATGGTATGAACTTGTCAGAAGCATTATTGGTCAATCTTAACCTTAGAACCACTGATTTTCCTGGCTTTATTGTTATTGAATAATCAGCCGCTGCTTTGGTGCCGGTATGATTTGGATTTACAGATGCCTGATTGCCCTGAACGATATAGTTGTTTATTCCATCCTTTACAAAAGGAGTCTGATTGACAGTTCCAAAGATCCGTTCCGTATTTGTTTCATTATCAGTAAAGAGAAGCTCAGGGTTTCCTTCGCAATAAAGATGATAATCGTGGAGTGAGGGATGATTGACTTTAATGATCGCATTTGAATTTTGCAGGTCTGTTTGTTTCAGATCAGGTTTTTCCTCAGCATCACCCCACGACCAGACATTCCTGAACCAGAGAGTTGGCAAGATATTAATATGAGCAGGCTCAGGACCGCGGTTGAAAGCGCTGATCTTTATCAGTATATCCTCCGGAGATTCTTTTGCATATTCAACAAAAACATCAAAGTACCTGTCTTCATCAAACACACCCGTGTCCAGCAGTTCATATTCGAACTCGTTACGGCTTCTCGAACGGTTGGTATTTACAAGGTTCTCATAGGGGAAAGATGCCTGAGGATACTTGTAGAGGTACTTCATGTAGGAGTGGGTCGGGGTGCTGTCGAGATAGAAATAGTATTCCTTCACATCCTCGCCATGATTGCTTTCGTTGTTTGTCAGGCCAAATAATCTTTCCTTGATAATTGGATCCTTTCCATTCCACAGAGCCAGTGCAAAGCAGAGTCGTTGCTTGTCATCAGAGATGCCTGCAAGTCCATCCTCTCCCCAGCGGTAGGCACGTGAACGCGCCTGGTCGTGAGTAAAATAATTCCATGCATCGCCATTATGACTATAGTCTTCCCTTACTGTGCCCCACTGACGCTCGCTCAGATATGGACCCCACTTTTTCCATTCGACACCATTTTCCCTGCTATCATTCAGCCGGTTCTCTTCAGCCGTAATAACCGCTTTCTCTGATTTTTTAGTCTTTGCTGCCATATGAGATTTGAATTAGAAGATGAATTATATGATAAGTAAAGTAAATCAAAGTAGTTTTTCCTGCGTTAAAAACCCCCATCCTAGCCTTCCCCCAAGGGGGAAGGAACAAAAACCTTTCCCCCTTGCCTTGCTTCGCCGAAGCGGCTACGCGAAGGCGAAGGGGGAAAATGAAAGGGGGTCTTAAGCTTCATAATAATGAAAATATTTATTGACAAAATTCTAATTTATACCGTTGCATGGCAGGCACTGTTCAGTTTTTTTCAGTTTCCTGATCTCTCTCTTCAAGCCAGAAAAGAAACAGTTTATATCCAACTGAAAAGACCACAGCACCGGTAAAAAGTCCAACAAGCCCTGAAGCAATAAAACCTCCGATTGCACCTATAAAAATCACCGGCATCGGCAGGGCAGTTCCCTGCCCAAATAAAATAGGTTTTAATATGTTATCAACCAGAGACACCAAAGCAGTCCAGACCAGGAATACTACTGCAACAACTGTGCTCTGTGTCGAAAAAACATATATTATTACCGGAATTGAAACCGGGAAAATTCCAATCTGAATAATCCCGAATATGAGTGAAAGAATAAACCATAACCCGGCTGCCGGTACCCCTGCAGCCACCATCCCTATACCAAATAATGTAGATTGAATAAATGCAACTCCCACAATACCTTTGATCACAGTTCTTATTGTTTTTTCTGCCATTTCGGCGAACTCCTTACCTTTTTCGCCTATCAGTTTGATAAATACTTCAGTGGCTATTTTCCCGGCTTTGGTTGAACTCACAAGCAGCACACCGGAAA
>JAHEFC010000011.1 GCA_024640385.1 Sphingobacteriales bacterium | reverse complement strand
TCCCCCGTATATGAATGTACCCCAATCGTCCCCCGGAGTACTTCTCCACAAGCTTCTTCCTTTCATCAACCCATTCATTGTACAATTGGGTAATGATCGTGTTCACTGGCCTTACTACCACCTCCCTCATCTTCCCATCTGCACCCTTCACCGTAAGCAAGGTCTTCTCACCACTTAAGCCCCCAAGCGTTTCGTAAAAATTATCTCCTTCCCGATAAGCTGATCCATTCACCGCTGTGATCAGCTCTCCTGTTTTCAACGCATTTCCATTTTTGGCGGCAGGGGTCTCAGGGACCACTTTACCAATTCTCATCCCGCCTTCGGCAGGATATAACTCTGCGCCCAGTAATCCTGTAGCTTCGCGCTGCGTTTCAGTGCGGTCTGCCGGGGTAATGGCCATATGACTTGCATTGAGCTCACCCAGCATCAGGTTGAACATATCCCTGAAATCGTTCGAAGTACTCGCACTCACGCAGCGGTCTTTATACTTATCATGCAGTTTGTTCCAGTTATAACCATGGAAATTAGGATCATAAAAACCATCCCGTATGGTACGCCATGCTTCTTCATACACCTGTTCCCGCTCGGCTTTATAATCGATCTTCAACTTGGCGGCATAGGGAAGTGATTCCTGTGTGCCAGCTTTTGCATCAATTCTTGCCATCGTTCCGCCCTGCCGCATGAAGTACAGATATTTCA
Organism: Sphingobacteriales bacterium; assembly: GCA_024640385.1. Lineage (GTDB taxonomy): Bacteria > Bacteroidota > Bacteroidia > Chitinophagales > Chitinophagaceae > Pollutibacter. The sequence goes on along the minus strand of JAHEFC010000011.1, from coordinate 20,151 downwards.
ACTCCCTGTCAGCAACTACATTACCGGGATTAGTTCCACCTTTGGTGAGTTCTTTCAGGTCCTTTCCATCCCATTTGATACTGTACAGATCGGTACCCTTCGCAGCAGTATTCGTTGCTGTATAATAAAATGTTTCACCATCTTTCGATATCACAAGGTTATTCTCATCACCTGGCAGGCTGGTCACCTGAACTAACCTTTGATAAATATTCTCGAGATCTATGCGGATCGGTTTAACCGGTGCTTTGGTACCTGATTTATTGTCTGCCGGGAGTGTCTCTTTTTCCTGCCAGTCAGCAGCATCTTTTTCCCAGTCTTCCTTTTTCAGCCATACAAACCATATATCAGCGGAGAGATTATTCCTTTCACTGATAAACCCAAGTTTGGACCCGTCTGCACTCCAGCAGGGACTCCGGTCTGAACGCGGGTGCATACTTACATTGACAGGCTTCCCGCCATTCTCCGGGGACTGCACATAGATCTCGCTATTGAAATAAAGGTCCTGCATACTATATGCGATCCACTTGCTGTCGGGACTCCAGGCCATATCGCCGGCAGCAGCCCATCCGTTCTGCTGCAATAATTTCTCGTTGGTAAGTTTGCCGGCCGCACTGATATCAGCCACCACCAGCGTACCGCGTCCCCTGTTGTAAGCGATCTTTTTGCCATCGGGAGAAACAGTTATACCGGATTCATCTTCATCAGTTTTTGTTACTCTCAATATTTCATGCTTCAGTGTTTTAAAAACATTTCTTTCTGTTGTATCAGCACTGCGCACCATGTAGATATCGAAATTCCCATCAGCCCTGTCGCTGGTGAACAGAAGTGCAGAGTCACTGAGCCATTCCGGATCCATATCGCGGAAAGAGTTATCACTGGCATTGATGCTTCTTGATCTTTCCTTATCAGCTTCTTTAATGAATACTTCGCCCCGCACCACATAGGCCAAAAGCTTACCATTGGGAGAAATAGCATACTGTGTTGCGCCATTCTGAAAGGTCTTGAGTTCCGTGGGATCAAACCTGTCATCAGCCGTTAACTGGATATTGATCTTCTGCGGGCTGCCCTTCCCGGGTTTCATGAGGAATATATCCGTTTCTTTTTCAAAAACGATAGTAGAGCCATCGGCAGATATAGAATAATATCGAACGGCTTCATCCTTGAACTGGGTGAGTTGTTCGGGCTTTCCGGTCTGCTTCCCGCTCTCGTCGATACTGATCCTGTAAAGATTGTAAGTCCCGGCATCGGAACTCAGAAAATAAATGGTTCGCTTATCGGCCCATTGTGGCATGATGTCATTGGTAGTGAACAGGTCAAGTTTCTGATAGGTCTTTTTTTGCGTATCATAGATCCAGATCTCGCGATTGCTGGGTCCACGATAATCTTCCCTGAAAACAGGATTGCTTTCACCTTTTACAACGGCCATGAACCGTCCGTCGGGAGAAGTGCTGGGATCCAGGCAAATGGCGTCAAGGATCCTCTTCTCCGTACCACCGCCTGCGCTCACCGCATACACTTCCAGCCCTCTTTCAATTTGCCTGAATTCCCGCGCTGTTGAAAAGACGATCGTATTATTGCCCTGCCAGGAAGCGATATTATCTGCAGCGGAATGATAGGTCAGGCGCTGGGGCAGGCCACCTTCAACCGGAACAACAAAAATATCGTTGTTACCAAACCGGGAACCGGAGAATGCGATCTGCTTTCCGTCAGGGCTGAACATAGGATTGGACTCATACCCTTCATGGATGGTCAGTCTTGATGCCTTGCCTCCCGTAGATGGCACGGTCCATATATCACCCTGGTAAGAGAACGCCACCAGGGTGCCGTTGTTATTGACTGCAGGATGCCTCAACAAAACAGACTGCGCACTGGCATTAAAAGCGATTGCCAGGAAGGCAAACAGGATTACGCTGATCTTCATAAAAGCAATTTTGGTGATGCAATAATATGCTCTATTGTTTAAAATTTAGTACAAACCGGATTCCCCGGTCCGGAATACTAAGTTTAACTTCAATATATCATTAACCTAAAAATTCTAATTACGATGGCTACTAAAAGAACAGTCTTAAGAAGCAAAGCAGGAAAAAAACTTTATGCAGTAAGAAATGCCGACGGCACATTCAAAGATATTCAGGATTATGCCAGGGCCCAGAAGCAAGACATGGCCAGAACTTCAAAAGCAGAAACTGAAAAAAAGAAAAAAGCGGCGGTCAAAAAGGCTGTGAAAAAAGCAGTCAAGAAAGTTGCTGCTAAGAAAACAGCGGTAAAAAAAGCAGTGAAAAAAGCAGTCAAGAAAGCCGCAGCAAAAAAAGGAGCAGTGAAAAAAGCCGTTAAGAAAGTTGCTGCTAAGAAAGCGGCAAAAAAGAAATAGCCAGTTGAGTGTGCAATACTAAAGGTTCCGTTCTTCGGAACCTTTTTTGTTCCTGAAAAAATATCAAAAGCATGACATCCGTCATTGTTTTAACCCTATTCAAAGTCTTAACTTCAGTTCATAAAATTTAAACCCAATGCCTTAAGCATAGCACGTAGCGTGCACTCTCGCAAAAACTCAAAAACAAAAAGAGGAGGTGTTATGTCAACCAAAGCATTGTCCAGGGTAAATGAGATGTTTCCAGATTTATTTGAAGATTTCTTCAAACCCTGGAATGAAAGATTCACAGGAAATATTTGGGGTAAAATGCTAACCATCCCCGCAGTGAACATCACTGAAAATGACGAATCTTTCAGGTTATCGTTAGCTGCACCAGGTCTTGTTAAAGACGACTTCCATATCAATGTGGAAGGCAACATGCTCACTATTAGCTGTGAGAAAGAAGAAGAGAAAGAAGAAAAAAATGAAAAAATGACTCGCAATGAGTACAATTTCACTTCTTTCGAGAGAACCTTCACCATGCCTGAAGACGTTGAAATGGACAAAATTGAGGCTAAATACGAAAACGGAGTGCTTAACCTCATGCTTCCAAAAAAAGAGGAAGCTAAAAAGCCCATGCAGCTGAAAAACATAAAAGTGAACTAGGGTTCACAAAAAAGGACTAAAGCCCCCGTAAAGCCGGGGGCTTTTTTATGCATATGCCTCTACTTAAAAAAATCTCACACGGTCAGCAAATAAACGATGGCGGATCGATAGTAGCGGATCGTAAAAAATAAATAGATTCGTAGATCAATAACCTTTCATGCATTCCTCAACACCAGTTCTGAATTTTCACACCCGCAAATGGGTAAAACCGGAAGACCTTAACCCCAACCATACACTGTTCGGCGGACGACTTTTGCAGTGGATCGATGAAGAGGCGGTGATCTATGCCATTGTGCAGCTCGAAAACCAGCATGTGGTTACCAAATACATTTCAGAGATCAATTTCATCAGTGCGCCAAAACAAGGCGACATCATTGAACTCGGCATAGTGGCCACACATTTCGGAAGAACTTCGCTTACCCTTCGCTGTGAGGTGAGGAATAAGCTCACTCACCAGGCTATTCTCACCATCGAAAAACTGGTATTCGTAAATCTTGGCCTGGACGGCCTTCCTGAGCCGCATGGTAAAACGCAGATCAGTTTTGTGAAAGACAGGCTGGATGGACTCACCTGATCATCTCGACCGCAACACTTCGGCCAATACTTCCAGGGCCCTGGCGTCCGGCATTTCCACTGCCTTGCGTTCAGGGCCGAGCAACATGATTTTTTTAAGCTGTGTATCAAAAGCCGGCCAGTCCGGAATGCCTTTCCCGTTCGGGTTACCGGATCTGATAAAATTGACCCAGTAGGTTGACATCAGCGCTGCCAGTTCATGATCCTGGGCCTCCCATGGACGGTCAACAAATTTCAGGTTGTCATAAGCATAAGGAACCTCACCCGTATGAAAAGCCCCGTATTTTACATACTCCCCTCTTGCCGGCACCTTCCTGGTGAACCGGTACACGTAAACTTTTTTATTTCGGGATGACTGTATTGAAGCCCAAACATATTGTTGTACACCAAATATTTCATCCCTGGAAAGATCAAGTTGCGACCGGGCTGCCTGGGCATCATCTTTTGCGGGATAGTATTCAAGCACATTATCTGCACGGGAACCGAATCGAGCATTTAACTGCTTCCTGTAGTTCTCTGCATTCTGGACGGGCCCGAACAACAAACCTTCATCCTGGTTCCAACCGGTCAGAAGCGCCACATCATTCTCCTTTCGATTCTTAAAAACATCGTCAATGGACGCAACCATGACTTTTCCATCAATGACCGGGGCCGACATCCAATTCGCTTTTTTCAACAATTCTGAAGCAGGTATTGCCCTGAGTTCATTAACAGACCCAACTCCCAACCTGGCTGCCAGGGCTCTTCCTTTCTCTTCCGCTTCTTTTAAAGGTGTACTTAACCTGTCGGAAACAAAACTTGCCCCGCTTTGCGCTATCGCTTTATTGAACAGCCCTTTCGCCATCGGCGAAGCTACCAGGCAGTTGACACTGAAAGAACCAGCCGATTGTCCTGCTATGGTCACATTCGATGGATCACCACCAAAAGATGCGATATTTCTCTTCACCCACCCGAGTGCAGCAATCTGGTCCATCAATCCGTAATTCCCTGAAGACCCGGACTCTTTACTGAGGTCAGGGTGTGCAAAGAATCCGAATATCCCTACCCTGTAATTCATGCTGACAAATACGATCCCTTTGGCGGCCACGGCCTCGCCGTCATAGATAGGGCAGGCCGCACCGCCACTTGAAAATCCGCCACCGTATATCCATACTAAAACCGGCATTTTCTCATTAGAAGAACTGGCGCCGCTCCACACATTCAGATATAGGCAGTCTTCACTGATCGGTTCTTTGGGGATCAGAAACTCTGCTGTCCACATGCTGAATGGCACCGGATCACCCTGCATGGGACTGGGGCCAAATACTGTGCATTTCTTTACTCCTTCCCAGGGCGCAACTGGCTGTGGTGCCTTCCATCTTAATTCCCCTACAGGAGGCGCAGCAAATGGTATCCCCTTGAAAATATGAATGCCAGTTTTCCCGGTTGATCCTGCTATTTTACCTGCCTCAGTTTGCACAGTTGGGAACTGTGCCATGGATGTAACGGACAGAACAACAAGCATTGCCAAAAGCAATATTGTTCTCACTAGATTACCCATGATTCAAATTACTCAATTTTCTGCGGGTATCCTGCTACAAAATAAATCCTTGCAGATTTTTTTATCCGCCTGATATTTCCAACCTTGATGGGAATATTCACCAGATATGTTTTCGAAATCCAACAGTATCACTTTACTGATCGTACGTATAATACCTGCAATCATTTTAATGCAGACCTTATTTTTTAAATTCACTGCAGCGCCTGAAAGCGTGGAGATATTTACAAAACTTCACATGGAGCCCTGGGGACGAATAGCAACGGGCATACTTGAACTGATCACCGGAATCTTGTTACTTATCCCTCCAACTGCATTGCTGGGCGCAGCACTAGGCCTGGTACTCATGTCTGGGGCAATTGCCTCGCATTTGTTTGTGATAGGCATTGAAAGTGCGGGTGACCGGGGGCAACTTTTTATACTTGCCATCATCGTAATGCTATGCTGTATCGCGGTAGTCTACCTGGAAAAAAGAAAAGCCTGGGAAAAGTCCCGATGATCAGGAAGCAAACAGATCACTGCTCAGATACCTGTCGCCCCTGTCGCAGCAAATAAAAACTATAACTCCTTTGTCCAGCTCCTTCGCGAGCCTGATGGCAGCAGACGCGGCTCCTCCACTGCTCATCCCTGCGAATATCCCTTCCATTTTCGCCAACTTGCGGGCATGCTCAACCGCTTCTGCCTGGGAGATATCCATCACCCGGTCAACGCGCTCTGGATCAAAGATCTTTGGAAGATATTCTTTGCTCCAGCGGCGGATTCCAGGTATGGATGATTCTTCGGTAGGTTGGCAGCCTACGATCTGTATGCCGGGATCCTGTTCCTTGAAATACATGGAACAACCCATGATGGTACCCGTGGTTCCCATCGAAGAAACAAAATGCGTGATCTGGTGTTCGGTATCCTTCCAGATCTCAGGACCAGTTGTTTTGTAATGGGCAAGATAGTTATCAGGATTTGCGAACTGGTTCAGCAGATAGTACCCCGGCTGGCCAGCTTTTTCTTCGGCATAATCCCTGCAGATTTCAATACTGTCCAGCAGGATCACTTTTGCACCATAGGCCTCCATGGTCTGCACCCTTTCTTTAGTAGAGTTGGAAGGCATGACCAGCTCAATACGAATTCCAAAAAGATTGGCCACCAGGGCCATTCCTATTCCCGTATTACCACTGGTAGCTTCGATCAGAACCGTGTCTTGATTAATATCGCCTCTTTCAAAAGCAGATCTGATCATGTTGAACGCCGGCCGGTCTTTCACACTGCCGCCGGGATTATTGCCTTCGAGTTTGGCATAAATTTTTACCGCAGGATTAGGATTCATCCTTAACAATTCAACCATTGGCGTATTGCCAATAGTGCCTGCAATACCATTCATCATCTTGTTCACTGGTTTAATGTTTTGCCTTCCAGAACTGTGACATCGGGATCATGAAACACCAATGAACCCGGAGCTACAGAATGCGTCAACCACACGTTTCCCCCGATCACGCTGTGGTGGCCAATCACGGTTTCACCACCCAGAATGGTAGCATTGGAATAAAGGATCACATGATCCTCGATGGTAGGATGTCTTTTAATATCAGCCATGGCTTTTTCAACACTGAGGGCGCCCAAAGTAACACCCTGATAGATCTTAACATGATCGCCGATCTCTGTTGTTTCACCGATCACGATACCGGTTCCATGATCGATCTGCAAATACTCTCCAATCCTTGCTCCCGGATGTATATCAATACCTGTTCTGGCATGCGCATATTCGGTAAGTATCCGCGGCAGCATGGGCACGTTCAGCATCAGCAGCTCATGGGCTATCCTGTAAAAGCTCAGCGCAAAGAATCCCGGATAGGCCCTGATCACTTCAAACTCACATTTGGCAGCCGGATCCCCTTCCAGTATCGCATCAATATCAGTCTGTAATACGCGGTAGATCTCCGGAAGTTGATTGAAAAATTTTATACTGATGGCTGCATTGTCACAATCCATGCATGCTTTGGTGGCATTCATCATGATCGTCAGCTCATGCCTTAACCGCAAAGCTTCTTCTTCAATATCAGCCGCTGTTGCATAAGATTTGTCAGATAATTCCGGGAACAACATGGCGATGACTTTCAGTGCCCAACCTGCGATCTGTTCATTAGGTGGCACTGCGTCGATCAATTGCTGTTTATGAAATATTTTTAAGTAAAGATCCCTGTTCATGATAAACAAAGATAATCGCGAATGGGCGTAATTCTCCGGGATAATCAACAGAATCCGGGAGTGAAAACCGGTTTTTAACTTTTTCGGTGAACCAGTGCCCCCCATTACTGTTATAATCCCTGTTACCTGCAACCTGTAACCTGCAACCTGTAACCTGCAACCTGCAGTTGTGTCCTTATATTTGCTTAGTCTATGATTTATCATTCACTGGAATCATGCCTATTGGACCTGGAAAGAACTGGCCAGCTGATCAGGGTAAAGGAAGAAGTTGATCCTGACCTGGAAATGGCTGCCATCCATGTGCGCGTATATGAAGCAGGAGGTCCTGCACTTCTGTTCGAGAGGGTCAAAGGATCGGGGTTCCGCGCCGCTTCCAATATTTTCGGAACCATTGAACGCAGCCGTTTTATTTTCCGGGACACACTCGAGCAGGTACAGAACCTGATACGCCTGAAGAATGACCCAGCTGCCGCTTTAAAAAGCCCTTTCAAACACGCGGGCACAGCACTGGCCGCTCTGAAGGCATTGCCACTGAAAAACCCCGCTTCAAAACCCGTCATGTACCAGCAGATCCGGATACAGGATATTCCCCAGATCAAGCACTGGCCGATGGACGGAGGCGCTTTCGTTACCCTCCCCCAGGTTTATTCAGAAGATATCGAGAAGCCCGGTATCATGAATGCCAACCTCGGCATGTACCGCATCCAACTCTCCGGCAATGAGTATATCATGAACGAAGAGATCGGCCTGCACTACCAGCTGCACAGAGGGATAGGAGTACACCAGGCAAAAGCTAACGCCAAGGGGCAACCGCTGAAAGTCAGTGTGTTTGCCGGGGGACCTCCATCACACACCGTATCAGCCGTAATGCCCCTGCCGGAAGGGATCAGCGAGATGACCTTTGCAGGTGTACTGGGCGGACGAAGATTCAGGTATACCTACGATCAGGGGTTTTGTATAAGTACAGACGCAGATTTCGTTATAACAGGAGAAGTATATCCCCATTCCAATAAACCGGAAGGGCCTTTTGGTGACCATCTTGGATACTATAGCCTCACCCACCCCTTTCCACTGATGAAAGTGAACAAAGTGTACGCCAGGCAACATGCGATCTGGCCATTTACGGTGGTGGGAAGGCCACCAGCGGAAGATACTTCCTTTGGCCAGCTCATCCATGAAATGACCGGCGAAGCCATACCTAAAGAGATCCCTGGCCTGAAAGAAGTTCATGCCGTTGATGCCGCCGGAGTTCATCCCCTGTTACTCGCAATTGGCAGTGAAAGATATACCCCTTTCACGCCAACAAAACAGCCAGCTGAATTACTCACCATTGCAAACCATGTGCTGGGTACGGGACAGTTGAGTCTTGCTAAATTCCTCATCATCACCGCCGATGATGAGAACAGGGTCAGCACCCATAACGTGGAAGACTACCTGAAGTTTGTAATGGAAAGGATTCACCTTGACAGGGATATACATTTTCATACCAATACAACCATCGACACCCTGGATTATTCAGGCACCGGGCTGAACACCGGAAGCAAAGTGGTATTCGCTGCCTATGGCGAAAAGATCAGGGATCTGGATACGGCTGTAAAAGACCCTTTCAGCCATATCACTATTGCAAAAAATATAAAATTGGTCATGCCCGGTGTAGTCGCCTTGCAGACAACAGCATACATAGACGAAGCAACTACTGCCAGGGAAATGGAGCAGATCAACCAAGCATTGAAAAATTCGATCCGGGAACTGAGTGGCATTCCTTTGGTGATCTGGTGCGACGATGCTGATTTCACCGCAGCCAGCCTCCGCAACTTTCTCTGGGTGACCTTCACCAGGAGCAATCCGTCTCATGATATTTACGGGGTAGAAAGTTTTTATGAATATAAACACTGGGGTTGCAAGGGCCCGCTGGTCATAGACGCCCGCATCAAGCCCCACCATGCCCCACCTGTAAAAAGCGATCCTGCCATTGAAAAGAAAATAGATCGCATATTTGCAAAAGGAGGAAGCCTGTATCAGAGAGTTAGATAGAAAGAGAGAAAGTGAGCCAGCATTCTCGATCCTGAATTCTTCCTCAATACACCAATCTTTCAATATGGCTGACTTCAATCCACCTCCAGGCGAAAATGCGAATACCGGTTTCGGCGTCCAGGCTAACCAGGTAGGGGAACGTTTTGTAAATAAAGATGGAAGTTTCAACATCAGGAAAACTGGCTATCCCGCATGGCAAAGGATGAGCATTTACTCCAACCTGCTTGAATTGAATTCCTGGAAATTCCTGCTCCTGCTGATCAGTACCTATCTGGTGATCAACATCATCTTCACTATTTTTTACCTGCTCATCGGCTTCGACGAACTCAGCGGCTACATTTCGAATTCGGCAGGTGGGAAATTAATGGAAGTTTTCTTTTTCAGTACTCAAACTTTTACAACAGTAGGCTACGGCAGGATCAATCCCACCGGCCACCTGGCAAATATTATTGCTTCATTCGAGACCATGACCGGATGGTTATTCTTTGCACTGGTGACAGGTATTTATTATGGAAGATTCACCAGGCCTAAGGCCTTTTTGCATTTTTCACATAACGCGGTCATCGCGCCGTTCAAAGGTGGCAAAGCCCTCATGATGAGGGTTGTTCCCTACAAGAATGACCATTACCTTACCAACTCCCATATCAACGTGAACGCAGCATTATTACATGGCTCGGAATATCATTTTTACAATCTTCAGCTGGAACGTTCGCATGTTGATGCCCTGAGTACGAACTGGACCGTCGTGCACCCTATCGATGAGAACAGCCCCCTTTTTAATATGACCGCCGATGATTTTAAAAGATCGGATCTGGAAGTGTATGTACACATCGATGGTTTCGATCCTGTGTTTTCAAATACGGTGATCAAAAGAACTTCCTATACTTTCAATGAGATCATCCATAACGCCAAGTTCGTACCGATGTATCATATGTCGAAAGACGGATCTACAACAATCCTGGAGTTGAACAAGCTCAACAGCTATGACATGCTGGATTAAGAATTCTTTCTCTCTTTCTCTCTATCTCTCTATCTCTCTTCCTCTCTTACTCTCTTTTCAAGGTATTTCCAAACAGTAGCCGCTACAACCTTGTGCCCTTCCGGCGTTGGATGTATGCCATCTGCCTGGTTAAGTTCAGGTTCACCACCAACGCCTTCCAACAGGAAAGGGATCAGGATCCCATTATTGTCTTTGGCGAGTTTGGGGAAGATGGCACTGAATTGTTTCACGTAACGCTGACCCATACTGGGGGGAACCTGCATACCTGCAATTACGATCTTAGCCGAAGGGTTTACTGCCTTAACCCTGTCTATGATCCCCTGCAGGTTTTTCTGGGTCTCCTCCGGCGAGATCCCCCTGAGTCCATCATTAGCTCCCAGTTCAAGTACAAAAATATCTACCGGCTGCTTCAATATCCAGTCAATACGTCCCAGTCCACCAGCTGATGTTTCACCGCTCACACCGGCATTAACAGCCTCATAATTCAAGCCCATTGAATCCAGTTTTTTCTGCACCAGCGCAGGATAGGCCAGTGATGGATCGTCAAGGCCATAACCGGCGGTGAGACTGTCTCCAAAGAAAACAATGCTTTTTTTCTTTGATTTGTCGGGTTGTTTTTCTTCTGCTTTGGAGGGCGCCTTCTCCTTTTCAGGAGCTCCGCAGGACAGGCCAGTGAACATCGCAAGCAAAAACAGGTATATGCTGATCTTTTTCATCATGAATGGTTGAACAAAAAAGCTTTCGGGGTGTAAAACTAAAATAAGATAAATTGGTATTGAAATAGGATTGATGAATACAATATTAAAGGCAGAACACGTAAGAAAAACATATACCAGCGCGGGCAGAACACTTACCGTACTGGAAGATATCAGCTTCAGCGTGGAGGAAGGTTCCACCCTGGCCATAGTAGGTCCTTCAGGAAGCGGGAAAACCACACTGCTGGGGCTTTGTGCTGGGCTGGACAGTGCCAGTTCCGGATCAGTTGTATTGAATGATATCCGCCTCGAAACGCTGAATGAGGACCAGCGTGCCGCCGTGAGGAACAAATATATTGGATTCATATTCCAGAATTTCCAATTGCTGCCAACGTTGACTGCGCTGGAGAATATCATGGTGCCCATGGAACTGAGACGGGAAAAAAACATACGTCCCAAGGCGCTGGAACTGCTGGACCGGGTGGGCCTGGCAGACCGGGGCCATCATTACCCGGTACAACTGAGTGGCGGTGAACAGCAAAGGGTATCCCTGGCCAGGGCATTTTCAAATACGCCCAGGATCCTGTTTGCAGATGAACCTACCGGAAACCTGGATGCGGAAACCAGTGAGAAAATTGAAAACCTTCTTTTCAGCCTCAACCGGGATGCAGGTACTACCCTGATCGTTGTGACCCATAACGCGGACCTGGCTGCCAGAACAAATAAGATCATACGCATCAAGGGTGGCAAGCTGGTAGAAGAAACGGCTAATCCATATCATCAATAACAAACGGGATATGGATATCAAATGGTTGATCAAAATGGCCTGGAGAGACAGCAGGAGGAATTTCTCCCGCTTGCTATTATTTATTTCTTCTGTTATACTTGGCATTGCTGCACTGGTTTCTATTTTTTCTTTGTCAGATACATTGAGCAGGGAAATTGATCAACAGGCCGCCACACTGATCGGTGCGGACCTTGATATAAGCACCAATAAAAAGATCTCTGAAAAAGCACAGAAGTTACTTGACTCTATACAGGGCAAGAAATCGGAGCAGAAATCATTTTCCTCCATGGTCTATTTCCCATCCAATGGAGGCACGAGGTTGATCCAGGTGAGGGCTCTGGCCGGTGACTATCCGTATTACGGATCGCTGGATACAAAACCCGCGAATGCTGGTCGTGAATTTCAAAGCAATAAAACCGCCATAGTTGACAAGGCTTTGCTGTTACAATTCAATATCAAAGTGGGCGACTCCGTCAGGATAGGCGAAAGAGGGTATATTGTTTCCGGCAGCCTTGAGGCCGCTCCCGGCCAAACAGGCCTCGGTGCTTCAGTAGCACCCGTAGTCTACATTCCCTTGTCAACCCTACCCGAAACGGCATTGGACCAGAAAGGCAGCAGGATCAGCACAACATTCTATTATAAGCTCAATAATCCGCAATCTGTCAAGGCCCTTGTTGAAAAATTAGAACCTGCTTTCAGGAGCGAAGGGTTGAATATCGATACGATAGAATCCAAAAAAGAAGAAACAGCAAGATCATTCCGTGACCTGGCCCGGTTTCTTTCTCTGATCGGATTTATTGCTCTGCTCCTGGGATGTATCGGCGTTGCTTCCGCGATCCATATCTATGTAAGAGAAAAGATCAACAGTATTGCAGTGCTTCGTTGCCTGGGTACAACGTCGTTACAGGCATTTCTTATTTTCCTCATACAGATCATAGTGATCGGGCTGATAGGTTCGGTAGTGGGCGTACTGCTGGGTACGGTCATCCACCAGTTCCTGCCCCTCGTATTGAAAGAATTATTGCCGGTGGAACTGCACCCCGTGATGAGCTGGTCTGCGGTATGGAAGGGTTTAGTATTGGGGCTTATCATTTCTGTGTTATTTGCACTGTTGCCACTTGTATCTATCCGGAACATCTCCCCGCTGAACACATTACGTATCTCCTACCAGCCCGAATTGAAAAGAGATGTATTTACCATACTGGTATATGCGCTGATCATTGCTTTCATATTTTTCTTCACCAGGCTGCAGTTGAAAAACTGGAAAGAAGCCATGTTCTTCACCCTTGGAGTGATCATTGCATTTGGTGCACTTACGCTGATCGCTAAAGCGCTGATGTGGACCACCCGGAAATTCTTTCCAACTTCATGGAGCTACCTGTGGCGGCAGGGATTGTCGAACCTCTACAGGCCCAATAACCAGACCACCATACTGTTGGTCTCTATCGGACTGGGCACTGCGTTGATCTCAACACTGATCATCATCCAGTCATTACTGCTGAACAGGGTCACGCTTTCTTCGTCAGGCAATCAACCAAATATTGTACTGTTCGATATACAAACCTCACAGCGGGAAAAGGTGATGGAGCTCACCAGGCAACAGGGCCTGGAAGTGAACGGTACCGTGCCTATTGTAAACATGCGCCTGGAATCGATCAACAATATCAATGCAGCCAGTTTAGAGAAAGATAGTACCATCAAGATCCAGCCCTGGGTATTCAGCAGGGAATACCGCGCTACATTCCGCGACAGCCTGATCAGTTCAGAAAAGATCACAGCAGGAAAATGGACCGGCAAATCAGAAAATAACAATGTAATTGTTTCCATCGAAGAAGGTTATGGCAAGAGAAACGGCATTGACCTGGGCGATACCATGATCTTCAACGTACAGGGAGCGATGATAAAAACCATCGTGGGCAGTTACCGGAAAGTGGATTGGAACCGCATCCAGACTAACTTCCTGGTGGTATTCCCCACCGGCGTGCTGGAAAATGCACCCCAGTTTCATGTGTTGCTCACTCACGTGCCATCCGTTGAAGCGTCTGCCAAATTCCAACAGGTATTGGTCAGAACTTTTCCTAATATTTCTGTCATAGACCTTGGGCTGGTACTCGGCATACTTGATAACATACTCAGCAAGATCGGTTTCGTGATCCGTTTCATGGCGGGATTCTGCATCATCACCGGATTAATCGTATTGATCGCCTCTGTGTTGATCAGTAAATACCAGCGTATCCAGGAAAGTGTTTTGTTAAGAACATTGGGCGCAGAAAGAAAACAGGTCTACATGATCAATGCGATCGAATATTTTTTTATCGGGGCACTTGCCGCCACCACGGGCATTGTACTCTCCCTGCTCGCCGGATGGGCCCTGGCCTATTTCAGTTTTGAAATGAATTATGGCCCGGACCTGGTACCCTTGCTGATCATTTTTTTAGTGATCTGTGCACTCACTGTTTTTATCGGGCTGATGAATATCAGAACCGTTGTGTCAAGGTCTCCGTTAGAAATATTAAGACAGGAGTAGAGAGCCAGAGAGTCAGAGAGTCAGAGAGGCAAAAAGTCAGAATTCTATCTCAGTCTTTCTCTCTTTTCTTTTTTGGCCTGTTCAATTTGGCAGTTACAATACGCTTGTTTAGGATTTTTATGATAATGAGAAGATCTTCAGCTATGCCGTTGTCTAATGATATGAGATTTTCGACTAACGTTAGCCAATATCTGGTCTCGTTAGCCTCCTTTAAAGCGATTTTCATTTTGTGAATGAAATCGTCCCTGGTTTCAGATTGCTCAGCTTCGAAAACCAGTGCGCCAATAGCCGTTCCTGACCTTAGGAATTGTTTAGATATAACATACTGGTTGACCTGTTCGAGTTGTTTTACAACCTTCTGTATCGATATTGAAAATTCAATAACCCGTTGCCTCAATAGCTTTCGCTCCATGGAATGAAAGTAGTATCGGCGAAAAGAGAATAAATAGCCCTTTAAACAATATTTTGAGAGAAACCCACCAACATTTTCTGGCTCTCTGACTCTTTGCCTCTCTGGCTCTCTAACCGTAGAGTTCTTTGAGCTTCTTCATGCCCGCTTTAAGAATTTTCTCCAACACGTCAAGGTCGATGTCGTCAACCTTTTTGATATAGATGCAGGACTTGCCATTTTTGAATTTGCCCAGCGACTTCAGCAGCGGATCAACATTATCGAGATAGATGTTCGTGTATATGGATAGTTTATCCTTGCGTGGAGAAAAACCGATCAGGCAACTGTCGCCCTCATGTCCGCTGGCATACTTATAATGATATTTGCCAAAACCCACGATCGAATCGCCCCAGATCACAGGTTTTTCGCCCGAAACCTTTTCCATGAATTTTCCAAGTTTCTTGCAATCGTTCCGAACCTGGTCATCTTCAATACCCTCGATAAACTCTTTTAAAGTTTTTTTTGTTGGCTGGGTTTTATTTTCTGCCTTAGCCATAAGATTTGATTATACCGTGAATATGTGAAATAAACCTAAGACCTGCAAGTGAATATTTCCGGCAAACCCTTGACAGGCAACACTTGGTCATATTGCCGCGCCAGCCAGTTTGTTAACAACCGGGGAAGAAATACTAGCGGCTTTATCTTATTTTTGTCCAATGCTGAAAATCGGTGTATTCGGGGTAGGCCATCTTGGTAAATTTCACCTCAACAACTGGAAAAATATTGAAGACGTGGAGATCGTTGGGTTTTACGATCCTAACGATCAGGCTGCTGCCGAAGTATCTGAAAAATACGGACTGAAAAGATTTCATGAAGCTGAAGAACTGGTAGCATTGATAGATGCTGCGGATATAGTGGCTCCAACCACTTTTCATTTTGATCTTTGCAAACTGGCGCTGAAAAACGGCAAACATGTTTTTGTTGAAAAACCCATGGCTGATACGATGGACCAGGCCAGGGAGATCCTTCAGCTGGTAAAAGAATCCAAGGTCAAATTCCAGGTAGGACATGTTGAAAGATTCAACCCTGCATTTCTTGCTTTAAAAGATGCCAGGCTGAACCCCATGTTCATAGAAGTGCACAGGCTGGCGCAGTTCAACCCGCGCGGGACTGAAGTGAGCGTTATCCTGGACCTGATGATCCACGATATAGATATCATTCTTCACCTGGTTAAAAGTGATGTCAAGAACATATACGCCAGCGGTGTGGCAGTGATGACTGAAACCCCGGATATTGCCAACGTGAGGATCGAGTTCAACAACGGTTGTGTGGCCAACCTTACCTCTTCCAGGATATCAATGAAAAGAATGCGGAAGATCAGGCTGTTCCAGAAAGATGCCTATATAGGGATCGACTTCCTGGAAAAAAAGACCGAGATCATCAAACTCAAATCAGGAGAAGACGACGATAAACTTTTTACATTTGATATTGAAACGCCACAGGGCACAAAAACCCTGGCCATTGAAAACCCGGAGATCAGGGATATCAATGCCATTGAAGCTGAACTGAGGGCTTTCAGGGATTCCATTGTGGAGGATAAACGTCCGCCGGTAAACGAGATCGACGGTTATATCGCCATGGAAGTGGCCCATGAGATCCTGAAAAAGATCGCTTCCAGCCAACCCAGTCTATGAGGTCCCAGAACAGGATATCCATTGCATGGTATATGATCAGTGATTTCTTAACATCATCACTGGCCTGGGCCCTGTTCTTTATTGCCCGAAAAAATATACTTGGCGAACCTGCCGGACTTTCCCAGGCCGTTTTTACTGATCCCAAGTTCTGGCTGGGTATTCTACTCATTCCCTTGGGATGGTTATTTCTTTATGCGCTGCTGGGATCTTATGAATCCCTGTATCGAAAATCCAGGCTGAACGAACTGATCACCAGTTTCTTTGCCACACTGCTCGGGACTACCGTTTTGTTCTTTCTTTTTATCCTGGACGATGACATGGCGGACACATCTTATTACTACAAAGCATTTTTCCTGCTTTGGCTATTGAACCTGGTTTTTCAACTGAGCGGCCGGGCCATACTTTTAGGAAAAACAAAATCCCAGGTACTGAAGGGAGAAGTCTGGTTCCAGACCCTACTGATCGGAAACGAATCCACTTCCAAAAAACTGATCCAGGAACTCCAGAAAAACAGTCGTTGGCTCGGTTACAGGTTCTCCGGATATTTTACCCCTGATGATCATCCCAACGGGCTGCAGACTTACCTGCCATATCTGGGCAACCTGGATAAGATCGATGCTTTCCTGAAAGAAAATCATGTAGACCAGGTGATCGTTGCGCTGGAAAAGCCCCATGGTCAACAAGTGGAAGCCGTACTGAACACATTAAGCAGGTACGATGTAGACGTAAAACTGGCACCGGATACCATCGACATCCTGGCGGGCTCTGTCAAGACAAATAATGTGCTGGGGCCGGCCCTGATCGATATCAATACAGCCCTGATGCCACGCTGGCAGCAGAACATCAAAAGAGCCATCGACATTGTGGCAGCGCTGGCAGGCTCCATACTTTTATCGCCACTGATCATCTATGCCGCGATCAGGGTAAGACTTTCTTCTCCTGGCCCCATTATCTATTCCCAGCAGCGGATAGGATATAAGGGAAAGCCTTTTACCATCTATAAGCTCAGATCCATGATCAACCATGCTGAAGCCGATGGGCCTAAATTATCTTCTGCATCCGATCCCAGGATCACGGGTTGGGGCAAGGTGATGCGCAAATGGCGAATCGATGAACTGCCCCAGTTCTGGAACATACTCAAAGGGGAGATGAGCCTGGTGGGGCCAAGACCGGAAAGGAAATTCTATATAGACCAGATCATAGCCATGCACCCGCATTATATCCACCTGCTGAAAGCAAAACCGGGACTGACCAGTTGGGGCATGGTAAAATTCGGTTATGCTGAGAATATCACCCAAATGGCTGAACGAATGAAATATGACCTCGTATATATAGAAAATATATCACTGGCACTCGATTTTAAGATACTCATACATACCTTACGCATATTGATCACGGGTAAGGGAAAATGACTGTAAAAATTGAACCTTTGAAAAAATTACTTCTGCTCCTATGCTGCTTTATTGCCCTGAAAATCCAGGCCCAGGATTACTGGCAACAGAAGGTGGATTATAAGATGTCGGTCAAACTGAATCCAAACAACAACAGCCTGGACGCATTTGCAAGGATCCTGTATACCAATAACTCTCCCGACACACTTCATTATATATGGTTCCATTTATGGCCAAATGCATACAAGAACGATAAGACCGCTTTTTCCGATCAGTTGCTGGAGAATGGAAGTACCGCATTCTACTTCGCCGACAAAGAAAAAAGGGGCTATATCAATAGGCTTGATTTCAGGGTGGATGAACAATCGTTAAAAACAGAGGATCACCCGGAACATATCGATATCATCAAAGTCATACTTCCCGAACCATTGGCACCTGGAGGATCTGTGAACATCACTACACCATTCCATGTTCAGCTGCCTTTCAATTTCTCAAGAGGAGGCTATAAAGGCAAGACCTACCAGATCACACAATGGTATCCCAAACCTGCGGTATACGACAGGAACGGATGGCATCCTATTCCCTACCTGGACCAGGGAGAATTTTATTCAGAGTTCGGTGATTATGAAGTCAGCATCACCACGCCATCGAAATTTACTGTTGCTGCTACCGGTGAACCACAAACGAAACCGGAACAGGTGTTATTTATTCCTCCTCCTGTCAAAAAGACAAAGGCCAAAAGTCAAAAGTCAAAAATACCAGTAGCTGCACCATTTGACTGGAGCAAGGCACCTCAGAAAACACTTGTTTACAAACAGAATAATATTCACGACTATGCCTGGTTTGCGGATACCAGTTTCACGCTGCAGACAGATACGATACAACTTCCTTCAGGAAAAACAGTGCAACTGCAGGTCTATTTCCATTTAAGCAAGATGGATACCTGGGAACATGCCCTGGCATTCCTCAGAAATGCGATCAGGTACCAGTCAGATTGGCTGGGAGATTATCCTTATAATTACGCAACAGTTGTGGACGGCGAACAGGGATTCAATGGCGGTATGGAATATCCTACTATCACCATACTCACCGGCATAACGGATCCTAAAGAACTTGACCTTACCATTTTTCACGAGATCGGCCATAACTGGTTTTACGGGGCTCTTGCCACCAATGAACGGAAATCCCCCTGGATGGATGAGGGAATGAATAGCTTTTACGAGAAACGCTACGAAGAACTGATGTATCCGCTTGGAAAAAGAAAAGGCGGTTTACTTGAACTGCTCAACGACCCCAGGCTGCCTGAACTAATGCTCAAATCAGCAGTGGCTACCAAGAGTGATCAGCCCATGTCCACCCCTTCCGATAGTTTGACTGCCAGCAATTACGGGCATATTGCCTATACCAAATCTTCACTCTGGATGAAAAAACTGGAGAGAGACCTCGGCCGTGAAAATTTCGACAAAGCCATGCATGAGTATTATGCAAACTGGAAATTCAAACATCCCGACAGGTATGATTTTAAAAAAACAATAACTGCTTTTACTGGCAAAAATCTCGATTCCACTTTTGCGCTCATCGATAAAAAAGGAAATATTCCACCCGACCCGGTAAGACCTTATAAACTCGTGCCTCTATACCAGATCGAAAAAACATTCAACTACAAACCCATATTCCTGACACCCGTTGTAGCGTACAATACCTTCAACGGCATCATGCCAGGTATTGCTATCCATAATTACTCATTGCCATTACCTCGGCTGAATTTCGCCTTCGCACCGTTTTACGGTATCAAAAGCGGAAAATTCAACGGCTGGGGAAGAGTGGCTTATCAATGGTATCCCGATCAGTATTTCAGTAATATCGAAGCGTCCCTGATCGGAGCCACCATGAATCAAAAGAATTTCCGTGATTCAGCGAATAATTTATACAGTCTTGCATTCGGAAAGATCGCTCCATCGTTGAAACTGGTATTTAAAGAACGATATGAAAGAAGCACATTCAACAAGGTTCTGCAGTTTAAATTCATCGGTATTGGTGAAGACCAGCTGAATTTCAGTTCAGATGATAACAATGCCACCATCATCACAGAGAAAAAAGCCAGGTATTCTGTATTTCAAACCAGGTTCTTCATTGAAAATGTCAGGAAACTATATCCCTGGAAAGTCGATATCCTGACAGAGAATCATAAAGACTTTTATAAACTCAATTTCAATTATAATTATTTCTTCAACTTCCGAAAGAAAGGAGGCGTGAATCTCCGCTTCTATGCAGGTAAATTCATGTATAAAGGCGATAAGGATGCGGCCG
>JAHEFC010000200.1 GCA_024640385.1 Sphingobacteriales bacterium | reverse complement strand
ATCGAACGGGTAATGGGACCAGCTTCAAGATATGGTCGCCTGATGCCTCCGAACTTCATGACGCTGATGTCTGCGCCCGGATCGAACTTTTCTTTTGCCATCGTTAAAAAGGCATCGCTCATGAAATTTCCCAAGGTGCTTACAGGCCGCTTGATATCCATCCTTTTTGATGCCTCGCCAATCACCTCATTCATGGTCAGATCCATACTGTCTCGAAAAGGCTTCAGATAGGCAGCAAAACCAGTGTCCGCTGTGCTGCCACCGCTTACAGCATAACCAGAATACTGAACTGAACCAGGATGATAAACTGTATGGCAGCCGAAAAAAAATACAAGAAAAGCCGGGAATAAAAACCTATATCGCATAGCTGCCAGGGTATGGGTTGAAGGTATCTATTTTAAAACGAAAAAATATCTTTTTTTCTGACTCCTACATCCTAAATTATAGCGGTACATTTGTCAAAATTTTGCTATGGGATTTGATGTAACGGGAAAGCTAGTTGCTAAGTTCGATACCGTACAGCGTACAGAAACTTTTCGCACCCGGGAATTTGTAATAGAGACCTCTGAAGATATCAACGGAAGAGTGATCACCAACTATATTAAGTTTCAATCGGTTCAGGACAGAACCAACCTGGTAGACAGGTTCAATATTGGTGACAACATTAAAGTGCACTTCAACATCAAGGGCACCAGGTGGGAGAAGAACGGCAACGTGAACTATATCACCAACCTTGACGCCTGGAGAATAGAACAGGTAAGCATGCAACAGGATGCAGCTCCTGCCAATCAACCGATGCAGGCAGCAGACTTCCAGGCTGATGCGTCTGACGACCTTCCTTTCTAAAACATTTTGTTTTCAGGATAAATACCTGACATGCAGAAACAATACGCGATCAGGCTAAAACCTGCAGAAGCCTCTGGTTATGAAACGATTATAGACCATATCGCTGCAGTGGAGGGCATTGACCCTTCCAGTATCACGGGTTTTTATACAGTAAAAAGATCCATCGACGCCCGGAGCAGGCAGGTCTGGGTAAATATGACTGTAATGGCCACACTCAATGAGCCATTCATTGAGCGCCCGCATATTCCATTTCATTTTCACAACGTAAGATCGTCCGCAAAAAAAGTAGTGATCATTGGTGCCGGGCCGGCAGGACTTTTCGCTGCGCTCGAACTCCTCCAACTCGGTGTCAAACCGGTGATCCTGGAAAGAGGCAAAAATGTCAGGGACCGCCGCCGGGACCTTGCCATTTTGAATAAACAGGGAGTGATCAACCCTGACAGTAATTATTGTTTCGGGGAAGGCGGTGCAGGTACCTACAGCGATGGTAAGCTCTATACCCGGAGTACCAAAAGAGGCAATATCAGTAAAGTACTGCAGCTATTGGTAAAATTCGGCGCAGATGAGAACATCATCTATGAAGCCCATCCGCATATCGGCACAAATAAACTCCCCCGGATCATTACGGCCATCAGGGAACATATCATTGATTGCGGCGGCGAAGTGCATTTTGAAGAAAAACTGACCGACTTTGATATCAGAGACAACAGGATAGCAGCAGCTATAACCTCCAATGGAAACGGTTTTGAAGCCGAAGCTTTTCTGCTGGCTACAGGTCATTCCGCACGTGATATCTTTGAATTACTGCAACGGAAAAAAATTCTTATTGAATCCAAGCCCTTCGCACTGGGGGTAAGGATAGAACATCCGCAGAAACTGATCGACAGCATGCAATATCATTGTGAGATCCGTGATCCATTTCTCCCGCCTGCTTCGTACAGCATGGTAGAACAGGTCCACGAAAAAGGTGTGTTCTCATTTTGCATGTGCCCCGGCGGTATCATTGCACCCGCCTCCACCTCCCCAGGAGAACTGGTGGTCAATGGCTGGAGTCCATCGAAAAGGGACAATGAATATGCAAATTCAGGAATGGTGGTGGAAGTGACCACAAAAGATCTTCTATTGAATTCTACAAAAAAGTTCTTCCCTTCCCTGCATACAGAAGCTACAGACCCGTTGGCACTGATGAGGTTCCAACAGGCTGTGGAAGAGCGGGCTTTCCAGGGCGGTGGCGGCAAATTTGTAGCCCCGGCCCAGCGCATGGCAGATTTCACTGCCAAACGCCACTCCACCAGTTTGCCCGGCTGCTCCTACCTACCTGGCATAAAAAGCCATGATCTCGACTATGTATTACCGCCGTTCATCCACGAAAGACTTCGCGGAGGCTTTGTTGCTTTCGGTAAAAAGATGAAAGGATACCTTACCAACGAGGCAGTAGTAGTGGCCACAGAAAGCCGGACCTCTTCACCGGTCAGGATACCCCGTACAGAAGCGTTCCATCATCCGCAGATCAGCAATCTCTATCCCTGTGGCGAGGGAGCAGGTTATGCAGGGGGAATTGTCAGCGCCGCCATGGATGGTGAAAAACTGGCCACCACCATAGCCCATCTATATAAATAATTTTCCGGTGCCAGGTAACATAAACTAATTTCAAGCAACTAAAGGATTATGCAAAACATATTGGAGGTAAAAAACCTGAAGAAATACTTTGCCACCCAAAAAGCTGTTGACGACGTAAGCTTCTCTATTGCCAAAGGATCCATATTTGGACTGTTGGGACCCAACGGGGCAGGTAAAACAACCTTACTCAGGATGATCACAGGAATTTTCTATCCCGATGAGGGAGAGATCATGCTGAATGGCAAGAAATTCAGTCCTGAAAACGACATTGGCTCCATCGGGTACATGCCCGAAGAAAGAGGATTATATAAGAAGATGAAGATCGGCGAACAAGCCATCTACCTGGCCCAGCTCAAAGGCCTGAGCAGGCAGGAAGCCCGGGAAAAGATCAAGGAGTGGTTCGTCAAATTCGAAATGCAAAGCTGGTGGGATAAAAAAGTGGAAGACCTGAGCAAGGGCATGAGCCAGAAACTGCAATTTGTCACCACGGTACTGCACGAACCGGACCTTATCATCCTGGATGAACCATTCAGCGGACTTGACCCCGTAAATGCCAACCTGATCAAAGACGAGATCTTCAGGATGTCAAAACAGGGACATACCATTATATTCAGCACCCACAGGATGGAACAGGTGGAAGAGATCTGCAACCATATCATTCTGCTGAACAAGGGTAAAAAGATCCTGGATGGCTCAGTGAAACAGGTGAAGAATGACTTTAAAGAAAATCTTTTCCGGATAGAATTTGAAGACCAGCTTCTTCCTGAACATACGGCCATTCATTTGTTCCAGGTGATCAGCAAGAACGATCACGAGCTGGTGATCAAAAAAAATGAGGATTTCTCTACTAATGATATCCTTCAGTTCTTCATTACCAAGGGACTTCATATCCATTCCTTTAATGAGATGCTTCCATCCCTGAACGATATATTCATCAGGCTGGTAGAAGCCACACCCAGGGCCAGGCAATTTGAAACCATTAATGCTTAAGAATTCGTCATGAATAAAATAGGACTGATCATACAACGTGAATACCTGACAAGGGTAAAGAACAAGACATTCATACTTTCCACTTTCATGCTTCCTATCGTGATGATCCTTTTCATTGTAGGATCCACCTTCTTCGCCATAAAATCCAGGGAGAAAAGAAAAGTGGCTGTAGTGAATGATCCGGGTTATTTCAGGAGCAACATGAAAAGCGATTCATCTTCTGTGATCTTTGATTTCAATGCGGTGGCAGACAGCACCAATTATGAAGCCAAGGGGTACGATGGAATATTATATCTGCCTGCGGTTGGTTCCAACAAGTATGAACTGAGATCTAACAAACAATTCGGGCTGGACTCCAAAGGCTATATCGAAAGGCAGCTCAACAAGGCGATCGAGAACAATATGCTGGAGCAGCGGGGAATAGAAAAAACAACGCTGGACTCGATCAGCAAAGCCAGTGATAATGCAGTTGAGCTGAATAATATTGTAAAAGAAAAGAACGGCGAATCCAGGCAGGCCAATGCAGGGCTTGCCTACGGTGTAGGTTTCGGTAGCGGTATACTCATTTATATCACGATGTTCATTTTCGGAGCCATGGTGATGAGAGGTGTTGCGGAGGAAAAAATGAACCGCATAGCCGAAGTAATCGTATCCTCCTGCAAGCCTTTTGAACTGATGATGGGAAAGATCATTGGTATTGCGGGTGTTGGACTTACCCAGTTCCTGCTCTGGATCATCCTGATATTTGCGCTGATGTCGTCCCTGCAGTTCTTCCTGCCGGCCGAAACCATGCAGCAGATTCAGGATGCGCAACAATCCCAACAGGGTATACCGGGCGGGGCCAATAATACCATGGCATTAAAGATCATGGAAGCAAAAACCACCTTAATTGAAGGTGTGAACTGGGGGCTGATCATTTTCTGCTTCCTGTTCTATTTCCTTGGCGGATATCTTTTTTACGCAGCATTGTTCGCGGCAATTGGAAGCGTGATCAATGAAGATCCCCAGGAAGCCCAATCACTCATGCTGCCCATTACCATGCCTATCATTTTTGGTTTCATCATACTCACCAGCAGCCTGCAGAATCCCAACAGCCCTGTGGCTGTATGGGCCAGCATCATTCCGTTCACTTCTCCCATTGTGATGATGGGCCGGATTCCGTTCGGGGTGCCTCAGACCGTGCCATACTGGCAACTTGGCCTGTCCATGATCAGTTTGATCGGGGGATTCCTGGTCACTACCTGGTTCGCCGGCAAGGTATACAGAACAGGGATACTGATGTATGGCAAAAAGGCAAGCTGGAAAGAGATGGCCAAATGGGCGTTCAGGAAGTAACTTATGCTTTAGTACCTCCAAGGTACAAGTACCTTGGAGGTACTAAAGCATAAGTTACTTCCTGAATGTGATGAATGTGATAAATGTGGGAATGTAATAAAAAAATGTGCGAATGTTTTCATTCGCACATTTTCATTATTGCATATTTTCAACCAGCTTAGGTTTGAAAGAAATGCAGCGGTGAGGGAGCCAGATCGAAATACATGTTCTGCTCCATTTCAATATTCAGTTCAATTTGTGAGTTTGCCTTGACAGTGATCTTATCCTTCACAATTTTCCTATACCCGTCTTTCTCGAAGATGATCTTATAAACGCCCGGCTTAAGCTCAGAGAGTCCGAATTCACCATCGGCATCGGAAATAGTATACTTCTCTTTTTTATTCAGAAGCACAGCGGTGATGGTAACATCTTTCAGGGGCTTACTGGTTTCATCAGAAAAAATTTTTCCAAATACCATTTCTGTGGATACTTTATTTTCTGCTTGCAATTGCGATGCGCTGCTAAGCAACATGCAGGTGACCAGGAGTTTGAAGGATCGCATAAGTCAGTTTGTATTATAAAAATATATCTTCTTTTGTCTTCTTGTACTCATTCCATATTTCTTTAACAATTTCTGCTGCAGGCAGGATATTCTTCACCAAAGCTGCCACCTGCCCTATCTCCAGTTCCCCATCTTCCAGATCTCCCTCGAACATCCCTTTCTTCGCTCTGCCCCTTCCCAGCAAACTGATCAATTCTTCCTTTGTAGCGCCCCGGTTCTCCGCTTCCTGGACCAATTCATAAAACCTGTTCTTCATTAGCCGCACCGGCACTACCTGTTTAAGTGACAAGTGGGTATCTCCTTCTGTTGCATGGATCACCGCATTTTTGAAAGAAATATGCGAGGAAGCTTCTTCCGAAGCAACAAAGCGGCTTCCAACCTGTACTCCATCAGCCCCCAGTACCATAGCTGCCAGCATCTGTCGCCCGGTAGCTATTCCGCCTGCTGCGATTACAGGTATCGAAACTGCTTCCCTGACCAATGGGATCAGCACAAAGCTGGTAGTCTCTTCCCTGCCATTATGCCCACCGGCTTCAAATCCCTCGGCAACAACCGCATCACAACCTGCCTCTTCCGCTTTTTTCGCAAACCTGCTGCTGCTGACCACGTGTACCACTTTGATCCCATTGCTTTTCAGCATGCCGGTCCAGGTTTTGGGATTTCCTGCTGAGGTAAAAATGATCTTCACGCCTTCTTCCATGCAGATCTGTATGTGCTTCTCCACATCTGCATATAATAATGGGATATTGACCCCAAATGGCTTATCTGTAGCCTGTTTGCATCTTTGAAGATGCTCCCGCAATACATCGGGATACATACTACCACTGCCGATGAGTCCCAACCCACCGGCATTACTCACTGCTGAAGCCAGCCGCCACCCACTGGCCCATACCATGCCGGCCTGGATGATGGGGAATTTTATTCCGAATAGGGAGGTGATTTTATTATTCATAGATGACTCAATTTAAGGCGAGAGGTGAGAGGCGGGAGGCTATAGGATAATGTATAAGAAGCAAATGTTTGCTCTTGTCTCTCGCCTAACCCAGCAATTTACCCCAAATCAATCTCCGTATTATCCCCGATATTCAACGTCCGGGTTTCACCCTTTATCTCCGTATCACTGCCGATCAGGGAATCGTGGAGTACCACATCGAAGAGTTTAGAGAAAGAGCCAATGATAGAATCTTTTACAATAGAGTAGTTGATATTTGTTTTCTCACCGATCGCCACATTGGGACCAATAATGGAATTGCGTATCTCGCAGCCGGTGGCAATACTGACAGGAGGTATGATGATCACGTTCTCAAAAACATGGTCTTCAGAGATCACACCACCCAGTTTTTTAAGCAGCGTGGCATTGCTTTCCAGCAGCGTGTCTTTTCTCCCGCAGTCGAACCAGTTCTGCACCTTGGCCGACTTGAAATCTGCACCCGATTTGATCATGCATTCGAGGGCATCAGTAAGACTGTACTCGTCGTTGCTGGTGATACCGTCTCGGATCAGGTTCTCCAGGCAGTCGAAAAGTAATTTGCTCTGGGTGATCTTGTATAAACCTACCAGGGCCATGTTGGATTTAGGGATCTGTGGTTTCTCCACAACACGTGTGATCACCCCTTCCTCATCCATTTCTGCCACGCCAAAACTGCGGGGGTCGTCTACTTTTTTGACACCCAGCACTGATCCTTCCTGGTTGATGAATGAGCCCACATCATACTCACAGATGGTATCGCCAAGAACAATGAAAACATCATCATGGCCAACGATATCCCTGGTAAGGTAGATCG
>JAHEFC010000199.1 GCA_024640385.1 Sphingobacteriales bacterium | reverse complement strand
ATTCCAGGGACAAACAACAGACCTTAAAGCAGGTACATATAGCTTCAGTGTAACTGATGCGAACGGAGCAAAAGGAAGCCTTTCGCTGACCATTGCTGAACCTGCTCCGCTGACGCTTAGCGTTGATGCCGGAACAATCACACGTATAGGCGGAGTTGCCAATATTGCACTTAATGCCAATGGCGGAACTTCTCCGTACACTTACACCGGCAACACGTCAAACCTGAAAGCCGGCACCTACCAGTACAAAGTCTCTGATGCCAGCGGATGTGAAACATCGTCTTCTGTGGAATTGAAGGAACCGGGGATCAAACTGGCTTCATTCGGGATCAGTACAGTAGATACAGTGATCAAGCTGAATTGGAGTACCAGCTACGAATACGGCATCGACAGATTTGAAATAGAAAAATCGAAAGAAGATAAGGTGTTCAGATCCATAAAACAGGTTCGTTCACATCTCACAGCCACTACAAATACAGTGCTGACTTATAATTCGAATGATGAATCTTCGATAGCCGGATCAAATGCCTACAGGCTCTATGCAGTCACTGTATTTGGAGAAAGGGTTCTCCTTGTAGAAAGGAACCTGTTCTTCAATGATTTGGGAACTGCTGTTGTAAAGAATCTGACCGACAGGCTGGAGGTCAATGTGACGAGTGCTAAAGAGGAAGGGGTTTTTATCATTCTTTATGATGCGGCAGGCAGACCCATTAAAAAAATGCAGGAAACGAAAACTTCGAATGTTTTCAGGATGACTGTTCCCATGAATGATCTTCCAAAGGGTTATTATGTATTAAGACTGCTGACCACCTCCGGATTGCAGTTTTCAAAACAGGTTGTAAAACCATAGCAGACCGGATCATTGGCTGTTGATTCATTCATTGCATTAAAATGGCAGGATGGATCAGCAGCCAATTGATCAACCTGCAGTCCTTCTCAGTTTTGAGCGTTGAACCAGGTATACACCGGTGAATATCATTAAGGCAGAAATTATTTTAACAGTGGTTAATTTTTCATGCAGGAACAGCACGGCAACGGCTGTTGCAAATATGGGTTGCAGGTAAATATATGAACCGGTTGCTGAAGCCTGCAGATGATGAAGTCCATAGATATTCAGGAGATAGGCAAAAAAGGTTGCACCCACCACCACAAAAGCGATTGCGGCCAATTCGATCCCTGAAAATGAAGCCCATGGCGCTTCTGCGAATTCCACCCAGCCAAAAGGAAGTATGAACAGCGTGCCGAAAGTAAAAGCCCACCTCAGCACCTGGATGGGTGTATACCTTGTCATCAAAGGCTTGACCAGGATGAAATAAAATGTATATGAAATGGCATTCAATGTGATCAGCGTATCTCCCAGTAAGATATTCGCGCCAGTGCCGCTGTTTTCTTTTGACGTGATCAGAAACACAGCTCCTGTAATGCCGATGATCAGCCCGGCTATCACACTGATGGTTATTTTTTCCCGGAGGAAGAAAAATGCAGAAATGGTAATAAGCAGGGGTGTACACAACATCAACAGTGAGGCATGGATCGAATAGGTGATGGACAGCCCTTTGATAAACAGCAATTGGTTGATCGCTATGCCTGTGAGGCCACATCCGATGAAAAGAGGCAGGTCTTTTTTAAGCAGCGGCTGGCCCGGTTTTTCCCATATATGCATGAGCCAGAGTAAGCCGGTGGTGACAAGAACACGTACTACGTTCAGCCCGAAGGGTTTCAGCAGACCCGGAGTTACAAACTTCACCACACTGAAATTAACCCCGAATATCAGGTTTGCGCTTAAAACTGCCAGGTGTGCTCTAAGTTTTTGATCCACTATTATTGATTGATGACACGATCCAAGATATGATGAAAGGCTTCGAAATCAACTTCCGGAATTTCAGGGCCGAAAGTCTTTGACATTTCGATGGCCCTATCAAGAACGAATGCTGATTGAAGCATGAACGGGAACATCACCTGCTTTTCCAGGTGATGTGCCAGATACTCCTGTTCCGTTTGCCCGGGTGTTGGAACCAGAACTGCTTTTTTTCCGAGCTTCACCAGGTCCATAACTGTAGTGTAGCCTGAACGACAGATCACGAGACTGGCCTCACCCAGCAGCCTGCCCATGGTTTCCGTGCCGGCGTGGTTGAGTTCGTTAGGTCCGGCAGTTGAATTGCTGCCCGGCAATCCCCGGACAAGCAGATATGGCTCATGGTAGTTCTTCAACTGGGCCCTCATTATCTCTTCAAACTCGGAGCGGGCAGGTTCGGGCCCCGAGATCAGCACCAGGAGTTTAGGCATTCCTGTAGCTTTGACAGCATTAAAACGTGACAAAGGTCCAATATATGAAGTTCGTTTCGGGACTATGGCGGGGTGGGAGAGTTCGCCGGCCAAACCACCTTGAATCGGAAGATCTGGTACCCAACATTCATCAAACTGATTGATATATCCATATTGGATTTTCCTGGCCATGTGATCTATCAGCCTTCCCATGCCCGATTTGGGGGAAAGCTGGTGGGTGATCAGAACAGAGTGTACCCCCCTGGCGTGGAAACCATAGCGGTTGTCTGAAATGATCAGTTGAATGCCGTATTCAGCTACATTTTTTTGCAGCCAGTCATGCTCACTCTTTATAATTTTGCGCAGCCTTGGCAGTTGCCTGATAATGGAGAAAACAAGGTTTTTCCCTTTCGGTGGATATTGAATGGAGTAGGGTGGAGGATCGAGGAAAGTCAGGCTGGGAAAGGCTTCCCGAAGAATTTCCCGTTGAGGCCCGGTAGCTGCTATGAAAATCTGGCATTCGGTTTGAAGCATATATTCTATCAGGGGTATGCATCTCGTTGCATGGCCTAAACCCCAATCCAGAATTCCAATAATGATTTTCTTAGGCATTTACGGTTTTGGGAAATAGAGGGGGATTTGATAATTATTTTGCCAGAATTAGCATTTGGATGACAATATTATTGTTTTAAAATAGTTTATTTTACATAAGCGGGCCGATGAAAGTTTTGAACAGAAATATTATTTTAGTGTTATTAGTTTTGGCACTTGCCGGTACGTCCTGCACTGCTTCTAAGAAAAGCAACTGTGGATGCCCCAGCAAGAAAGGCATGGTGGGTTATTAGTATTAATCGTTTTAAATCCAGGAAATATGAAAAGTCCCAACAGAGATCTGCTGGTACTGCTGAAAGATGAAACCATGAGTGAGCAGGCTATTGAGCAGGAAGTTGAAAAGCTCAATAATATGCTGTTCAACGTAGAAACTTCGGATAGTTTCTATACTTCGCATGAACTGCTTGACCTCAATAAGTTCAAGATCATTCATGACAAGAAACAATTGCAGCAGATAGCCAAAGAGAAATCACTGAAGCCGTTCCTTTTTCTTTGTAACCTCAATTAACACATACCTTATTAAAAGGATCCCCCCGCATAGCGAGGGGATTTTTTTTAGCTCAGTTTTTTCAGCGCCTCTTTCAGCTTACCCAGCATTTCGTTGATCTCTTCTTTCTTACAATTTCCTACACTTAAACGGTACCAGGATGAACCGGACAACGCTCCGAAAATAGGAAATGGAACAAGACCGAGTTTGGCTTTGTTCAATATGTAGCTGGTAACATCAGATTGTTTTTCAAGAATTTCTCCATCACTTGTTTTTTTGCCTTTGAGGTCAAGCTGCACACTAAGATAGATGGCAGCCTGAGGAGGAATGGCATCCACGGGAAATCCTTCTTCCTTTAGTTTCATGAAACCCTCGTAGATCTTATGCTTGCGTTCCTGGAGTTCTGCCCTGAATATTTTCATGTATTGATCCACAGAACCTTTCTGCATCAGGTACTTGGCAGTGGCCTTTTGTTCAGGAAGCGGACTCCACGCACCTACATGAGAAAGAATGGCTTTCATTTTACTGATCACTATGGCAGGACCCAATGACCATCCAACACGAACGCCAGTTGCGGCAAAACATTTACTGATGCCGTCTATGAATATGACATAGGGTTTGAGTTCAGGACGTATGGATACAGGATTGTAATGCACCGTTGAACCATAGGTCAGTTGCCAGTAGATCTGGTCGAACATTACATATAATTTCTTCTCACCTTCTGGCCTGCTTTCATTTTCCCTGATCACCAGATCGCAGATCTCTTCAAGTTGCTCCCGTGTAAATACAGTCCCTGTAGGATTAAGGGGAGAACAAAGGGATAGCAATACCGCGCCTTTCAAATGTGGTTCTATCATGTCAGCGGTAGGCATGAAATTGGTCTCGGCGGTGGTTTCTATTGGGCAGTGCTCCCCACCGGTAAAATGCACATAGTGATTATTATTCCACGAAGGAACTGAATAGATCACTTTATCACCCTTGTCCACAATGGCGCGAAACAAGGTATAGATGAGTGGGCGGCCTCCTGCTGCGATCAGTATTTCGTCGAGATTATATTTCAGACCCTCCCTGTCTTGAATGAAAGCGCTCACTGATTTTCTCAGTTCAGTGTCGCCTTCCCCGAGCGGATAATTGGTGAAATGTTTTCGGTAAGAATAAATGATCTCTTCTTCAAGTTCTTTGGGAATATTAAAGATGGCAGGATCGAAATCACCTATAGTGAAATTGAAGATCTTCTCGCCCTTACTCATTAACTCCTTGATCTCCCCGTTCATTTTCACGATCTCGTTACCGATTAGAGTCTCCGCAAGCTCAGATAAAACTACCCTGCTTGCTGTTCCTGCTTGCTGTTCCTGTTGCATACTGCAAAGTTAATCCAGTTAATTGGTTGAAATGGGCTGATAATCCTTAAAAAGTTCCAGTTTAGTGGCTTCTGCCAGGTTCCTGTAGTTTTTCCATGGGCCTCCAAAGAAATTATTGATCCTGTTCAACGATTCATTCACCATGTCTTCGGCATTTTTCAAAAGCATTTCCTCTTGTGGGCCCGGAGCAATGGATTTACCGGTGATATACCTGTATGCCAGCCCCAGTTGATTGGCAAACCCGCCATAATATCCCTGCTTGTCACGGGGTTTGCCTGTAATGCTTTCCCTGATTAGTTTAATGGAGTCTTTCATGGTCTTTGTTGCCTTCCTCAGTGAGTCGGCAGGTTTTCCGGGAACATCTTTTAATTGTGTTTCCATCTTCCTGATCACCTCATCTGCTTCATTTAACCGGTCTACACCAGCTACAAGATTGTCGTTACTTTTACGAAGCCTGTCCACCATTTTTTGTTTGGCGATCTTCTCTTCATTCCTGTTTCCGGCAACGGGATCATCTGTTACCATGATCATGGCTGAATCCACACTGCTGCCAAGGGTGTACACCACTTTATAATTCCCGGAGAGCACGGGTAGCCCGGGCGGAAGAGCGGAATTCGAAGACGGCCTCGTTGTGCTGGCCGTTCTGAATCCGTTTTGCTCGAACTGCCAATACCTGACGTTCATACCCGTATCGGCTTTATATCTCAATGATCTTACCAGTTCATTCCTGCTATTGAATATTTTCACGTTCACCGAGTCAAGTGATTTAACGGCAGAATCCCCTGGCTGAAAGTTGACAAAATAGTTCAGTGCCGCACCCCTCATTTTATTGGGTGCTTCCCAGATCCCCCAGGCAGCCCTGTCTTGCCCCTGGGCATTCCTGACGTTATACTGGGTGGCTTCACTGCCTTTAAATGCTGTCAATCGTTTACCTGCAGGAAGAATTCCCTTGTTTGCAGCG
Organism: Sphingobacteriales bacterium; assembly: GCA_024640385.1. GTDB lineage: Bacteria > Bacteroidota > Bacteroidia > Chitinophagales > Chitinophagaceae > Pollutibacter. The sequence continues at coordinate 1,444 of JAHEFC010000199.1, read as the reverse complement.
ATCTCCCTGAGTGGCCTGATATTGTCGAGGATCCAAATGGCTCTGCCGAATGTTGCGATCACCAGGTCGGCCTCTCTTTCCTGGATGGTCATATCATAAGTGGAAACAGAAGGGTATCCGTTTTTCCACTGCTGAAAATTGACACCATTGTCGAAACTCACCCAGAGTCCATGCTCGGTGCCTGCAAATACCAGGTTGGGTTCGGCGGGATCCTGTAAAACACAGAGCGCATAACCCCTGACTTTTTTATCGTCGATCATTCGCGTCCATGTTTTGCCATAGTCTGTTGTGCGGAAAATATAAGGCGCAAAGTCCCCGTTACGATAGTTGTTGCACACCACAAAAGCTTCTGCCCCGTTATGTCTTGACGCCTGTATCTGCGGTACCCATGCGCCTATGGGCATACCAGGGATCTTGCCCCTGAAATTGGTCCAGGTTTTTCCGCCATCCCTGGTCAGCTGAACGTTGCCGTCATCCGTTCCAATCCAGATCACGCCTTTTTCTTTTGCCGAAGGAGCAATGGTCATGATGGTGCAGAAGTTTTCAGCACCTGTTATGTCTACCGATAAGCCGCCATTATTGGACTGATCAGTTTTGGTACTGTCGTTAGTGGTGAGGTCTGGAGATATGATCTCCCAGCTGGCACCTTTGTTCATGCTTTTATGGAGGAACTGGCTGCCGTAATAAATGGTGGCGTTATCAAAAGGGTCCTGGGCCAGGGCCGCATTCCAGTTAAAACGATATGGTTTCCTGGGATCGGTGGCAGGGGGCCTGATGATCCATCTTTCACCGGTTTGTACATTGTATTTTCCAAGATTACCTCCCTGGCTCATGGCATAAACCCAATTTGGATCGCCGGGGTCGGCCATTACATCAAATCCATCACCACCCTGGACGCTGAGCCAATCATCATTTTTTATGCCTCCGCTTGTTAGTGTATAGCCAGGTCCCCTCCAGGAACCGTTATCCTGCATTCCACCCATTACATGATAGGGCACCTGGTTGTCTACATTTACATGATAGAATTGCCCGATGGGCAGGTTCTCATCACTCAACCAGGTATTTCCGCGGTCGCGTGAAATGCCTATACCCCCATCGTTCCCGTCGATAATAAATCTTCCATCCAGTGGGTTGATCCAGAAAGCATGGTGATCGGCATGCAGGCCTGAGCCTCTTTCAAGCTGCTGGAAAGTTTTTCCTCCATCAACACTCGCAGAGATCACCTGGTAGATCAGGTAGATACGGTTTTCATTCTGGGGATCGCAGGCTATATCCTGGAAATAAAAAGGCCTGTTGGTCACCCACCGGGGGTCATTGTTCACCAGCTCCCAGGTATATCCTCCGTCGTCTGTGCGGTAAAGGCCATTTTTGGTCGCTTCTATCAGTGCATAGACCCTGTTGGGGTTGCTGCGGGAGATGGCAAGGCCGATACGGCCCAGGTTTC
>JAHEFC010000198.1 GCA_024640385.1 Sphingobacteriales bacterium | reverse complement strand
AAGCCATCATGTTGCATATGACGGATGACTGTGTGTTTGAAGCCTCTGCGGGACCAGATGTGGACGGAAAGAAATTTACGGGCCAGGATCAGGTGCGGAAAGCTTTTGAAGAGGTATTTGCCATGTTTCCTGATGCCCGCTGGGAGAATCCAAAACATTTTATTTCGGGCGACCGTGGCTTTTCGGAGTGGACCTTTTCCGGAACAAGGAAAGATGGTTCAAAGGTTGAAGTAACCGGCTGTGACCTTTTTAGTTTTAAAGATGGCAAGATAGCTGTCAAGAATTCCTACAGAAAGAATCGCGTGCCATCTAACTGAGGAATATCTCAGAATTTATAAAAAGTTTTGATCTTGCTGAGAAACAGTTCTTTTTTCCTTCTCGAGACTTCCAGTTCCATGTTATTGTTCAGAACCACAGAGCCCCCTTCCCCGCGCAGGTATTCACGTATATGCATCAGGTTTACGAGGTAGGATTTATGAATGCGGACAAATCCGGCATCAGACAGTAATTCCTCATACTCGAGGATGGGCTTGGATGCACAGATATTGCTTCCATTGGTAAAATATATGTTGGTATAACTTCCTGATGCTTCGAAATACATGATGTCGTTCAGTTCAACCACCTGGAATCCCTTAAGGGAGGGGATGCAAAGCCTGGAATCCTGGCTGGAGGGCGATCTCCCGATATTATGCAGCAGGGTGTTGATATTTTCATTGGCTGTTCTTGAAGAGATCCTTTTCACCGCCCTGGCTGCGGCTTTGGTCAACAGGTCTTCATCAATGGGTTTAACCAGGTAGTCCACTGCACTGTACCTGAAAGCCTGGAGGGTGTATTCATTGTGCGCTGTTACGAAGATGATCTCAAAGCTGATCTTTTCCATTTCAGCCAGCATATCAAAGCCCGATTTGCCGGGTAAGGAAATATCCAGGAAAACGATGTGTGGCTCCAGTAATTCGATCTTCTCCCGGGCACTGTCAGCATCTGCACATTCTGCTACGATCCTTAATTCAGGACAATACTCCAGCAGCAGTTTTTTCAGGGTGTTCAGCCCCCTCGGTTCGTCATCCACCAGTAATGTACGGTACATGTTCTTTGGTTAAATGGTTAGTTGCAATGTTGCCACGGTACCACTGCCGGGTTTATCGGGCAGCTCAGCTTTATCCCTGATACTCAGTGAACACTTAATATGGTATTTCTCATTGAGCAGGGTCAACCTCTCCCTGATATTTGTGATGCCCAGTGATTTGTGCATGGGAAGTACGGATGTTTTTCCATTCATGGTATGCCGGTATCCCACACCATTATCATCGATCTCGCAGATCACCTGGTTTCCCTCCCTGTAAAAATGTACCAGCAGTTTCCGGTCCGATTTCTTGTTACGCAAACCATGCCAGATGGCATTTTCAACCAAAGGCTGCACCAGCATGGGAGCGATTTGGATCTCTTCTGCGTCCAGGTTCTCATCCACTCTGATCTCGTAACTGAAATCTTCAAATCTCAGTTTTTCCATTTCGAGGTATTGTTTCAAATGGTCTACACACTGGTTGATACTGATGAATGCCTGGCGGGATTGCTCCAGGCTTGTTCTGATCAATTGCGCAAACTTGCTCAAATAACGGCTGGCATTTTGTTTCTGATCTTCCAGGATCATTTCCTTGATGCTGTTCAGGCTGTTGAATATGAAATGCGGATTCATCTGGGCATGCAATCCTTTGATCTCCATTTCGGCAAGTTGTTGTTTGATAGACGCGTCATGGCGGATCTTCCTGATCCTGGCGGCAACGGCCAGGCTGACCAGTGCGGCCACAAACAGAATAGAAAGGGAAATGAACCACCAGGTCTGCCACCAGGGTGGCAGAACCCTGATCTGGAGTTGCCGGATGCTATTACTCCACACGCCGTCGCTGTTGGCAGATCGTAATTCAAAAGTATAATTACCCGGTGGCAGGCTGGTGAAACTGGCAATATTATTCACAGCTCTCTCGGTCCAGTTATTATTCAAACCTTTCAATCTGTAGCTGAACATATTGTTCGCCTCGTTGGAGAAATTGTTGACTGCAAACTGTACGGTAATGAAATTCTGATCGTGATTGAAAGTCAATTCATCTACAAGGGCAGGATTCATCTTCAGATCCCAGGGTTTGTCGTTCACTTTCACCATCGTGATGATAGGGGGAGGGCTGTAGTCGTTATGTTTAAGTACGGCGGGGTCAAATTTGGTTATGCCTCCCATACCACCAAAATAAATAGATCCCACACTGTCTTTTAAAGTACATGCGGTGTTGTATTCCAGGAAGGAGAGGCCATTGCCCGTATTGTATTTCTGGATAAACTCACCCAGCCTGTTGAATTTATAGAGGCCTAAATTGGAACTCACCCAAAAATTGTTGTTGGCATCTTTCTGTATGGCATAACATACATTGGATGATCCGTTTGTATTCAGGGGAATATGTTTGATCAGTTTTTTCTGCTGCCAGTTATAAATAATAAGCCCGTTATCAGTGGCCAGCCAGAATAGTGGACCATCCGCCAGCAGATGCCGGATGAACAGTGAAACATTGTTGACAGGAGCAATGGTTTCAAATTCTTTCCTGACATAATTATATCTCACCAATCCCGACCCTTCAGTGCAGATCCATACAGAATTGTCTGCATCTTCATAGAAAAATCTTCCGGTATAAACATAAAGGCCGCCCATAAAAGTGGTAAGCCGGACATATTCCGGTAAACGATGCCAGTGCTTGTCTGTAAGAGAGAAAAATCTAAGGCCATTTTCTGTAGCTATAAGAAGACTATCTGCTTTTCTTAGTTTAATAATAGCATACATCTTATTTAGTTCCGGAAGCTTTTTATCCGAAAAGTAACTGATGCCATCTGTTTTTCTGTCAACATACATCAATCCCCCACAGCTGGCCACCCAGAGGTTTCCACGTTTGTCTTCCGAGATATCATAGACCACATTATTGGCTGTACCCACGATCTCCGAACCTTCATAGCGTTTGAAATAGTTTTTAGCCGGATCCCATTCCATGATGCCCTTGTTCTGCGTACCCACAAATGTTTTCCCGTCTTTGGCTTTATACATTCGCACTATCACCTTATCTGACAATGATCCTTCCAAAGAAGTTCTGTCGTCAATGTTCCGGAACTGGTATCTCAACGGATCATATTTGGCTATACCTCCGCTGAAACCACACCAAACAATACCCTGCCTGTCTGTGAACATGGACAGGGAATAATTTGAACAGGGCGTGGTGGGGTCGAATTGATTATTCAGTGACCTGGTAACAGTGGCGCTGGCAGGATCAAAACGGTACATTCCGCTGCCCCTGGTACCGATCCATAATTTATTTTCCCGGTCCGTACTGAATCCACCCACTCCTCCAAAAAACTGCTTTGAGACAATAATATTTTCGTCTTGGTCAATTGGCGTTTTGATGTAATAACAACCAATGGCCATGGTTCCAATCCAGAGTTGATCGTTATAAGAGTACAGTTCCCTGATCTGCGGGAATGGGTAATTGGGATGGAATGGCTTTACCTGGTAAGCGCTATCGTGGGGCACCATCTCGTGCATGGTGTACAGGAGTGAAACCAGGATCCTGTTCTCATGCATTACTATGCTGGTGATATTGCCCTTGTTCTCTTCATCGTTGAAATATGTGGAAAGCTCGCTGGTTCTGGTATTCAGATTGATCAGGCCATTATTAAAAGTGATCACCCAATACTCGTCAGGGCGGAACGAGACCACTTTCTTAATCGAAATATGATCCAGCTTGGAGGCCCAGGGAAAGAGTTCTGAGATCCTGACCAATGTATCACCAGCGGGATAATAGAGACATACTCCCTGTACAGTGCCCACCCATAGATATTTTTTATCGGTATCAAAAAACAATGAAGTGATGATATTGGAAGGAAGTTTTTTGCCGATACCTGTGTTCTGGGAATAGACCCTGAATTCGCGGCCATCATAACGATTCAGTCCATCCTGTGTTCCAAACCACATGAAACCCAGATCGTCCTGCGCAATGGCATAACAGCTGTTCTGGGAAAGGCCGTTCTCGGAGCTGTAATTCTCAAACATCAGGTGTTGGCCCTGCAGTAGTTGTGTAAAGAAGATGAATATGCTGAGGATGGTGTATCGCATTTGCCCTGATCTTTTATGGCCCTGCTTTTTAAAATTAATAAAGAATACCGGAATCGGGCCTGCCGGATATAAGACCAATGCCGCCGTTAATAAGAAGGGGGTTGAAACCGGGCCAGGGTGGTATTAATTTCAAGCCTGAACTCCATTACCTCATGCCGAACCACTAATGAATTTATCAATTAAAGCCAATGGAGGTTAAAATGCAACAACTATCAAAACATCGCATCACTCAATTCCTGGACGGCAAATTCAGCACACTGTCACAAACAACTATGGCCCTGCTGTTTGCCGGTTTGTTGTTCGGTTCCTGTCAGAAAGAAGGACTGAATGCCCCGCCCACTGTAGAGAATCTGTCCGCAGACAATTCGGCCAATGCCCTTACCATGTACCAGGGATTATCTCCGCAAACCATGTGGGAGCTGCAACAGGCTCGTGCGGCCACTGCCCGATATCGGCATGTAAAGAATGCCATTGCCGATGGCTATGAAGATATAGCTGTTGACGTGGAGAATATGGGCCACCATTTCATGAAGAAATCACTGGTGGATGCAACATTCGACATGAGGCAGCCAGAGATCCTGGTCTATAATAAAGACGAAACTGGCGCACAGGAATTGGTTGCTGTTGAATATGCAGTACCTCTTGGAAATCCGAGACCTGAAGGATTTTCAGGATCAAACGATGTTTGGGATGGGAACACAGGATTCGGGCTATGGTTGCAGCATGCCTGGGTATGGCGGTACAATCCTTCAGGAGTATTCAATTCCACCAATCCGCTTGTTCACTTACATTAATGCATACTTAAACCGGCAGTTATGAAACCCATTCTGTTTTTATCATTACTGGTATTGCTGTACAGCTGCCAGGAAAACAAGGCCGCAGCTCAGCATCCGGAGCAGAAACCCGCAGCCAAACCGGTTGCTTATTTCATGGACATCCATAACCTGGAGCCGGGGAAAGTGACCTTGGCTGATGTGGCCGCAGCTCATGAAAAAGACCTGGCAACACAGGGAAAATACGGAGTCAGCTTCATTAAATATTGGGTGGATGAACAGAAAGGTAAAGTCTATTGCCTCTCAAAATCTCCCGATGAAGCTTCTGTCATCAGTACACATAGGGAAGCGCACGGACTGATCCCGGCAGTGGTTTACCAGGTGACTGATGGCCCCGAAGCGGTAATGGCGGGAAGCAATGCCATGTTCATTGATGTGCATGAAATGAAACCAGGCTCATTCACTGCAAAAGATGTGGCAGAAGCCCATGAGAAAGACCTGGCAGTTGAGCCGAAATACAAGGTCAATTTTGTGAATTACTGGGCAGACGAAAAAGCTGGCGTGATCATGTGCTTGTCAGAGGCCCCGGATTCCACATCAGTGATCAGGACGCACAAAGAAGCCCATGGATTATTACCTGCTTATGTTTTGCAGGTGAAACAGGGCCAGTAAAATTGCCCCAAATTCGTTTCAAAGCCGGTCAGCCATGGCCGGCTTTTTTATTAACGCCCGCTTAAAGTTGTATTCAACCCAATTAACTACCTTGCTCTGAGCAATAATAATAAAATGAATAAGCGCGGCCCGATAATCATTATTGAAGACGACATTGACGACCAGGATATCCTGAACGATATCTTTAAAGAACTCAAATACGATAACAAAGTCATTTTCTTTGGTGACAGCGTGAAAGCACTGGAGTTTTTAACGGATACAGAAATTGAACCTTTCCTGGTTCTATCAGACATCAATATGCCTAAGCTGAATGGAATGGAGCTGCGGGAAAAAGTTCACAATAATGAAGATCTGAGATTGAAGTCTATCCCTTATCTTTTCTTTTCTACAAGTGCTGAACAAAAGCATGTGATCGATGCTTATTCAAGGTCGATCCAGGGTTTTTTTGTAAAGCCCAACAATTATGAAAAATTAAAAGAAGTGGTGACAAAAATTGTAGAATATTGGCAGGAATGTGAATCTCCGAATTATATAAAAAACGCCCAATAACCTTCGTTAAATTGGCGCCCCCGGGGAGTTAATTGACCATACTCAATTCATACTTCCAATTATACAGTTCATTGCTTCCTGCATTCGATGTTTAACTGCGGTATCTGAAGTTTGTATCAAAACTAAGATATGCCGCTCACACTTCTTCAACAACAACGCAAAGTTGGTATCATCACGCTGGTGTCTGGAATACTTGCCGCTGCCTGTATCATATCAGGGATGATCGCCGTTGATTTCAATGATGAAGCATTCTCCGATCCTGTGCTGATCTTATCCATACCCAATGTCAATGTTCAGGCGGCCCGCTGGTCCATGTTGTTTGATATGCTGGGTTATTATATGCTGCTGATACCGGCCATTTACCTGTTTCACGATTGGATAAAAAACAAGACTGCCTGGGCCAATGTCATCAGTTTTTGCGGACTGGCCTACGCATTGATCGGATCAATAGGAGCATCTATTCTGGCCATCGTGTATCCATCAGTGCTTCAAGGCTATGCAGCTGCATCCCCGGAAACACAATTGATCCTGAAAAGTCAGTTTCAGCTGTTCAATGATATGGTGTATGGCGGGCTTTGGAATTTGCTGGAGATATTTTTTGCCGCCATCTGGTGGGGATCCCTGGGCATAATCCTTTACAAAAACAAGTATTCAATGCCAGGAGTACTTTCTATTGCTACAGGCATCTCTTGCCTTGCAGACGGGATCTCCGGCATGTTTGAACTGCCCGCATTGCACGAGATTACCCTGAATGCTTACCTACTTTTGTCTGTTTTATGGGCATTGGCTGTTGGCGCCTTCCTTATGCAGAATAAATTAAAATAAAAAAGCTTCTGCCATCATTCAAACTGGGGGCTGTTCCAAATCAATGATAGCAGAAGCCCGGGAGGTTAGGTTATTTCACTGCAACCAATGCCTTTCTCAGGTAGACCTGGGCCAAATGGGTTCGATATTCCACGGAAGCATAATGATCGCTGGCGATCCTGACGCCCTTCAATGCA
>JAHEFC010000521.1 GCA_024640385.1 Sphingobacteriales bacterium | reverse complement strand
TTCCTTCAGCATTGACACATGAGGCAGATTCTTTAATGAAAATTAAAGCGTCGATGCCGAAGAATCTTCTGATCTATTTTGAATTTGATAAAACAAAATTCAATCCTGATCCGCAGAATGAAAAGAGTGTTACCGAATTTAAGGCGTGGCTGGAGAAATATCCGCAGTCAATGCTCCTCGTAACCGGATATACGGATATGGTAGGAACTATAGAGTATAACTATGATCTTGCTTTGAAAAGAGCTCAGGTGGTTGGGAAGTATGTTGAAGATCAGGGGATAAATTCCGGCAGAATGATTGTCAGTTCAGAAGGAGAAACTAAGCCGGCAGCTGACTATCTCACACAGGAAGGAAGAGCACAAAGCAGAAGAACGGAAGTATCACTAAAAATGCAATAATATGAATCAATTATTTTTACAACTCGCACAATCTGTTACAGGAAATGTAGTAACAATAGTTGCCCTGGACCTTGTTGCCGCAATAATCGGATTTGTTGCGGCCTGGTTCTATGCCAAATCAGTTTATACTCCTGTAATAAAGGGCCTTGAAACCGATAAGGCAAATCTGAATAACCAGGTTGTCAAATTAAAGGGTGAATTTGGTAAACTTAACGAAAAAGCAGATAAACTTAGCGGGAGAATCACTGAGCTTGAAGGGCAGTTGACAGAGAAAGATAGTGAGATTAAAAATCTTTCTTCCAAAGCCGGGCCAGTAGGAAAGTTTGCTGTCAGCACATCAAAAGGCGGTGGCAATTACTTTAACCTTAAAGCAACAAATGGCCAGGTAATAATCACCAGTGTGATGTATGCCTCTCGAGCCGATTGTAATGAAGCAATAGAATCAGTAAGAGAGTATTGCACTGATGACAGCAGATATGAGCGTAAGATCTCAGCAGACAACAAACCATACTTCAATCTGACCACCCCTGCAGGGCAGGTAATTGGTAAAAGTGAGATGTATGAGTCAACCGCAGGTATGGAAAACGGGATCGCATCGGTTAAAAAGAACGGGATAAGCACTATTGTTGTTGAGGAGTGACCAGAGGCAGATTCATGAATGCCAGACCGATGCTGCGACGCATGTGGCTTATACTGTTATCTCCTGGCGCGTCGTAAAAAACTGCCAGCCTGTTTTTGTATTTTATTACAGATGGTAATCCAATGCACCGGAATGACCACTTGCAATTCTGTCCGTCAAGAACAACTGCCTTATGATCAGGATTCCAACTGTTAAGGTCCCTGGACCAGTAAACCCAGATGGCGTCGGTATATTCTCCATCTTTGTCATAACCTATATGGTTTGTAAAGAGAAACCAGGTCTGATTTGTCTCTTCAAAATACAGGGAGCTATTCTCAATCTGTTCCTCTGCAGGTAATATTGGTAAAGAATCAATTTTCCAGGCTGAATCAAGATTTTTTGTGCGTGCAATGCATAATGTTCTTTTAATTGTATAATCTGCAGCTGAGAAAAACATCATGTATTCATCTTTGTTTTTGACAATAAACCCCGGAGACGCAGTAGAGCTGTAAAAAGTTCCCTCCCTGGGCATAAAAGGGATAATGCCAGGCTTTTTTATCCATGGCCCAAACGGAGATGACGACTCAGCCTTCATATTAAGATATGGAAATGATGGGATGAAGTCAGGAGCAGGTGTTACATTGGGCGTTCCCAGGTAAAACATGTGCCACTTTTGCCCGTCAAAATAGGTGGTTCCGTAGCTGGCGCTTCTGGAATCGGGTTCATTATTCTTTCCCATCTGAAGTACCGGCCCTTTCTTTTCCCAGTTGATCAGGTCTTTGCTGGTGGCCAGGGATGCTAGCCAGCCTCGGGGACCGGCAGCATCATAATGCATACAAAAGAGAGAATCGGTGGCCTGGTAAACCCACAGATCACGCGCTCCGGAAATATCACAGGAGTCGGGACCATCTCCATAGTGAAGTACAACACCGATATCCATGGCATCCATCCTCTGGTTGCAAACGGGCCTGTTATCTGCATATTTCAACGGTTTGATCGAATCGATATTAATTTTCACCTTCAGTTTCCCGATCGAACCGTAGTCATTTTTTTTGTAGGCGGTATGAAGCACAGTATATGTGCCGTCATCCTCCTTTATCAGGCATAGCGGAGTCCTCATCTGATTCCACCATTTTGGAACTTTGTTTTCAATGTAGCATAACTGTTCCTTAGACCATTTTATTCCGTCAATGGAGTAGAAATAGCCAAATGCCGAGCGCTTTAATCCTGTTGAGTCATAACCTGCATCCACAACTGCCACAAACAATCCATTATCGAGTTTTGTAACTATTGGATTTTCGGTGAAGCTAATCCCCAGGTCAACAGGATTCAGGTCACTGCAACGTTTCCATGGTCCCTCAGGATTATCGGCCCTGGCCAGGCCAACCTGCCAGAGTTTAATTGGCAGATGCTGGGTTTGGGCGCTGCCATAAAAAGCATAGTATTTACCTGCTGCCTCATAAGGGAAAAACGAATCAGTACCCTGGAGACCTTCAAATGGATCAGAATCTTTTCCTGGCTCCATTATCAATCCGGCATCTTCGTATGGACCATCAATGCCGTCAATGCCTTTTGTTTCTGACCTCAGGCGAAACACTCTTCCTTCGTAATTGGTGAGCCACATGCCAGCACTGTCGGGTCTGGATTTGTAACCTATATAATGTATCATC
>JAHEFC010000197.1 GCA_024640385.1 Sphingobacteriales bacterium | reverse complement strand
TAAAGACGGCCAGGAGTATATCCTGAACCTGATCGATACCCCCGGACATGTGGATTTCAGTTACGAAGTGAGCCGGGCGCTCGCTGCCTGTGAGGGGGCATTGCTGCTTGTGGATGCCACCCAGGGCATTCAGGCCCAGACCATCAGTAATCTTTACCTTGCTATTGAAAATAACCTGGAGATCATCCCTGTGATCAACAAGATCGATATGGACGGGGCAATGATCGAAGAAGTTAAAGACCAGATCGTTGAACTGATCGGCTGTAAACCTGAAGAGATCCTGTTAGCAAGTGGAAGAACAGGGATAGGCGTGGAAGATATCCTCACTTCCATTGTGGAAAGAATACCAGCTCCCAAAGGGAATCCCGATGCGCCATTGCAGGCCCTGATCTTTGATTCTGTTTTCAACAGTTTCAGGGGGATCATAGTCTACTACCGCATCATAAATGGAGCCATTAAGAAAGGCGACAAAGTGAAATTCGTTTCTACCGACCAGGAATATGAGGCCGATGAGGTAGGAATCCTGAAACTGAAGATGACCGAGAAAAAAGAAGTGAAGTGCGGCGACGTGGGCTATATCATCACGGGTATCAAGAATGCAAAAGAGGTTAAGGTGGGCGATACCATCACCCTGGCAGATAATCCACATCCTGAAATGATCAAAGGCTTTGAAGAAGTAAAGCCGATGGTATTTGCAGGTATTTTCCCGGTGAATACGGAAGACTTCGAAGAACTCAGGGATTGCATGGACAAACTGCAATTGAATGACGCTTCTCTGACCTATGAGCTGGAAACCTCACAGGCCCTGGGCTTTGGTTTCCGATGCGGTTTCCTTGGCCTGCTCCATATGGAGATCATCCAGGAAAGGCTGGAAAGGGAACATAACCAGACCGTGATCACTACGGTTCCAAACGTAAGCTTTGTGGCATATACCACATCAGGCGATAAAGTGACCGTGAATAATCCTTCGGAAATGCCTGATCCGGTAAAGATCGACTTTATTGAGGAGCCTTATATCCGCGCACAGATCATCACCAAGCCGGAATATATCGGGAATATCATGACGCTTTGCCTGGGCAAACGTGGCAACCTGATCAACCAGAGTTACCTGACCACCACCCGCGTGGAGTTGATTTTTGAAATGCCGCTGACCGAGATCGTATTTGATTTTTACGATAAACTGAAGAGTCAGACCAGGGGCTATGCATCATTTGATTATCATCCCATAGGCATGCAGGAAGCTGATATTGTGAAGATGGACATCCTGCTGAACAATGATAAAGTGGATGCACTAAGTGCACTGATCCACAGGAGCAGGGCCCAGGATTTTGGACGCAAACTCTGTGAAAAATTAAAAGAACTGTTACCCCGCCAGCAATTCCAGATCGCCATTCAAGCCGCTGTTGGAGCCAAGATCCTTGCCAGGGAAAACATATCTGCACTTCGTAAAGACGTTACCGCCAAATGTTATGGTGGTGATATCAGCCGTAAGCGTAAATTGTTGGAAAAACAGAAAGAAGGTAAGAAACGCATGCGTCAGATCGGTAATGTAGAAGTTCCACAGGAAGCATTCTTAGCTGTGCTTAAGCTCGATTGATCCCAATTAAGAGAGTCAGAGAGTCAGAAAGGCAGAGAGCCAGAATACTTATTCATTTTGAATGAGAATTCTGGCTCTCTGCCTTTCTGACTCTCTCAATTTATTGTTTCTTCTTCTTCACCGGCGGTGGCGGAGGGGTAGCAGGCTTTGTCCCAAATTTATCTTCTGTAAGCGGCGCTGGTGCCGGAGCTTCACCGTCTTTCAGTTTAAAGGTGAACACCTTGTCAATGTGTACCCATTTACCCTCTTTCCATTTGAAGCCTTCATAATCGCCATCCGGGATATAGGTATATCGTTTTTCGGTTTCACCATTTTCCGGGATCAGGTGATCATAAATGATCATATCCATTTCTTCATCGAACTGCAAACTGGCATTGCCGCCTTTCTTGTATTCTATCCAATACCTGGCCTGGTCAGGTTTCTTCAGTGAATCTTCACGAAAACTGAAGAAAGGTCCGCCGAACACGGGCTTCCCACTGTTATCGAAATGCATCACTTCGATCCGCTTCATGGTACTGCGCATGGTATTCTCGTCATAACCGAGCAGTGTATAATAAGGCTTACCGTTATGATCTTTCTGAACGATCCTGTAATAGATAGCGCCGATCCAGGATTCATTGCTTGTCACAGTATCGATGGGAGATCCTATGATCGAAGTCTTATCTATCAGTGGAAAAAGTTTCAGTGAACCGTCCGGGGTATTCATCTGAATAGCGCCATGCCTGCGTGCCATGGATTCATCCTTGACCACCTGCCAGGTGAATATCCTGAAGCTTGAATCAGGGGCATATAGCTTGGAAATATTCAAGACTGAATCAAAAGGGTAGTGGAAGGAATTTTTCTGTTTCAATGCCCTCACCAATACGCGGGTAAACAAGCTGTCTGACCTGAAACGTTCTGCAGCTTCCCGGCCCATCACGATCTTTGGACCGATCTGTTTGAGCGAATCTTCCTTATTGCGGAGCATAGACAGATCCTCGCCGGAAGGATACTGACAGTAGCCCGCAGTAGCCAGGAAAGTGAACATGAACAGTAAAGGGATCCGCATATCTAACATCTAACAAAATTGCAGCAAATTTATTTTGCAGCCACCTGATTTTGCAAAGCTTTAGCAACATCAAATAAGGCCGGGAAAACCAGGTCTATTGCAGGATCTGGCAGGTCAGGCATGGGTTTGGCCGAGGGAATGAATATAGTGAACATCCCGCATGTCCTTCCAAACTTCATATCCCCCATGGTGTTGCCGATCATTAATGACCTGTTAAAATCAATTTCCGGAAAATCTTTTTGTGCCTGGTAGGCCATGCCGGGATTGGGCTTACGGCAGGGATCGTTATCAGCCAGCGCGGTGCAGTAGTAGATGCGGTCTATATGTCCGCCAGACCTTTCCACCATGTCCAAAATGCCCCTGTTGATGTTCTGGAGATCGTTCTCCGACATCAAACCCTTGCCAACGCCTTTCTGGTTGGTGACAATGAATACCCTTCCAAAATGCCTGGAAAATTCTGGGAAGGCATCCAGCACTCCGTCAATAAAATAAAAATCGTCCCAATGCCTGATGTAGTCACCTTCTTTTTCAATATTGATCACACCATCCCTGTCTAGGAACAGTGTCCAGGATTTGTCAATCTGTTTGATCCAGTCTGCTGTCATATGCTATGATCTCTGTTTGTGCGCGCGCAAGATCTTCAGGTATACCAATGTCAATAAAATATTCATCCTGCTTCACTCCGAATATGAGCCTGCTGCCAATGCTTGTCTCAAGATATTCTTTTTCAAAGGAGAATCTTTCCGGCAATTTATTTTCCAGAAATAACCTTTTATTCAGAAGATAGCAGCCTCCGTTGATCAGGCCCTCACCGGCTATTCCTTTTTCCGAAAAATCGGTTATCCTGTAATCTGTTCCCAATTCCACCCTGCCATACCGGCTTGCATCTGCAATTGGTTTTAGGAATACGGTGCATTCCGCTCCGCACATATGATGGAAAGCTGCAGCCTTTCCTGCCTGAATGGCAAAATAAGTATCACCATTTACGATCAGTACAGTATGATCACGGCAATGGGCCAATGCATTTTTTATGGCTCCGCCGGTACCAAGTGGCTCTGATTCGCGCAGAAAGATCTTGTCCAGTTCAGGATAATTCCTGTCAAGATGATCGATCAATTGATCCTGGAATTCTCCCAGACAAAAAACAAAGCGGTCAATTTCCTGTTTGATAAAATATCTGAGCTGGTAATCGATAAATGTTCTGTAACCGATAGGTGCCAGGGCCTTGGGGAGTCCGGGGATCTGCTCCCTGATCCGGGTTCCGGATCCTCCGGCAAGGATCATCAGCTCTTTGGGTTTCATTATTCTGAAAAGAAAAGTTCTTCAGCCAGTTCACAGATGATATGACCTGCCATGATATGGGACTCCTGTATCCTTGGAGTTACGGCAGACGGAACATTGATCAGGTAGTTGCTGATCTCTTTCATCTTCCCTCCAGACTGGCCGGTGAATCCCACTGTGATGATCTCCTTGTTAATGGCCACCTCAAACGCGTTACAGATATTCTTCGAATTACCGGATGTGGAAAATCCAAACAATATATCACCACTGCCACATACTCCTTCAACAAGCCTGGCATAGACTTCGTCGTAGCTGTAATCGTTCGCAACAGCGGTAAGGTATGATGTATTACAATGCAGTGCCTCAGCAGGAAGCGCACGCCTGTCTTTATAAAATCTACCGCTGAATTCGGCAGCCAGGTGCTGCGCATCAGCAGCACTGCCTCCATTTCCACAGAACCATAACCTGTTGCCTTTCTGTAACGCATCCACTGTGATATTGACAATGTCGAGCAACTTTCCCAGCAGTTCTTCATTTTCCAGAACCTGCTGTTTTACGTTGATCGATTCACTGATAATTGCCTTGATTCTGTCTTCCATTTTTATTCCCTCCAGGTAGTTAAGCCCTCACGGTCAAACTGAAATGTATATTCTCTTCCGGCAAAGTTAAGCAATGCTTTACGTACGTTATCGGCTGTGCTGGTTGTAACACAAAATATCATGAATCCGCCGCCGCCTGCTCCTGAGATCTTTCCAGCCAGGGCTCCCGCCTTCATTGCTGCTGTATAGATGCTGTCAATCTTTTCATTAGTTATGCCCTTTGCCATCTTCTTTTTGTATCCAAAGCCCTTATCGATCAGTGAAGCTATGGTACCATAATCTTCCCTGGCAAAGGCCTCCATCAATTGCCGGCTTTGCTTTTTCAACTGGTGCATGGCCTCCAACGGCTCCGGATCAGCCTGCTGAACATGCTGTATCTGTTCTTCTATGATCTTCCCGGAATGCCGGTTATGACTGGTGTAAAACAGGATCAGGTTTTGTTGAAACTGAACCAGGAATTTTTCTGAAATGATAACAGGATCGATGATCACTTCACCATCGGGAAGAAATTTCAACGTGTTCAATCCGCCGAAACAGGCAGCGTACTGGTCTTGTTTCCCTCCAACATGTTTCAGGTCATTTCGCTCGATGCTACATGCCAATGCTGCGATATCCATCTTATCGAGTGTTATTCCTTTATGATCGAGTAAGGCGCCGATCATGGCTATGATCAATGTGGAAGAAGTGCCCAGGCCCGATCCCACCGCCACATCCACTTTCGTTTCTAAAATGATGCTTTCGCCAAAATCACCATAATCTTTTATAAAGCGGTTCACCACACCCGCATGCAGATCATACAGATCCCCCCGGGGTACCAGCTGCTGGTTCAAAGGGAATCTAACGGGCTCAAGATCTTCGTGTTTTAATATAATATCATCCCCTTCAATTGGTCTTACTGCAGCCCATGCATATAAAGAAATGGCCGCGTTGACCACCTCTCCGCCAAAAAGATCGCAGTAGGGGCTTACATCGGTTCCGCCACCAGCCAGTCCTATTCTTAATGGGGCTTTAGCTTTTGATATCATATGCTAATTCCTCTATGGCCCCAACCAGTTTTTTCCAGGAATATTTTTGCTTTGCCTGCCTGATATGGGGCAGGAAATGATCTTCCCCCAACCGGTAAGCCTCCATGATATGTTCAGCAATAGACAGGGGATCCGGCTCTGCAATTAGCCCGGTTTCTACATCCTTGACCATGGCTGGCAATCCTCCAACATTGGTGACCACCATGGGCTTTTCAAAATGATAAGCCAGGGGAGTAACACCACTTTGTGTAGCATTCCGATAAGGTTGTATGATGAAGTCTGCAGCACAACAGTAATACTTCACTGCTGAATCAGGAATAAAATCACTATGGAGGATGACCGAATCTTGAATGCCAAGTTTTTCGATCTGATCCAGGTACTGCCGGCTGTCCTGGTAGAACTCCCCGGCAACCAGCAATCTGATCTTCGCCTCCCTGATCCTGGGATCGGCCATGGCATCAAATAATATATCAAGACCTTTATACTGCCTGATGAATCCAAAAAACAAGATGATCTTTTCATTGGCTGGCAGATCCAGGTGCTTCCTGGCTTCAGCCTTGGTTACCGGCTCGCCAAAGTTGTCATATAACGGATGGTCCACCATGATGGCAGGCTTACCCGTGTGAAAATTGAGGAGATCTTTCATTACTTTTTCGCTCATGGTAATGAACCCGTCTGCGGCTTTCAGGAAATACTCCGTAAACATTTTGTCACCCGGTCTTTTTTCATGAGGCACTACATTATCAGCGATACAGATCACTTTGGTATGACCGTTCTTCCTTGCCTGCCTGCAAATGGTACCAAGGGCCGGTCCCAGGAAAGGCAGCCAGTATCTCACTATGATCAGATCAGGCTTTAACTTTTTCAGTTCATTGCCAACACTCAACCAGTTCAATGGATTGACGGAGTTGACCTTGACTTTAATATCAAGGTCTGCCGGAGCGGGTTCGGTGGAATACTGCGATTTGCCGGGGAAAAGGAAAGACGGGTATTGGAGTGAAAATGTATAGATGGTCACTTTATGTCCTTCCTGCATGAACTCCCTGGCCAGCCTTTCATTGAAAGTGGAAAGCCCGCCACCCCTGAGCGGATATGCAGAACCCAGGATGACGATATGTTTCTTGTCAGGCATCCAATCCTGTGGTTTCTTCTATCAGATAACTATTACGGTCAGGCGAATTTCGCGCAATAAGCTCACCCAGGAATCCGGCAAGGAAGAACTGGGAGCCAATGATCATCACCGTAAGTGCGATATAAAATGCGGGTTTATTGGTAAGGCCAAACTGTGGCTCAATGATCTTGGCAACAATCAGGTATAACACCATCAGTGAACCCAGGAAGAAAAACAGTGTTCCCAGAAGCCCGAAGAACTGCATAGGCTTCTTGCCGAACTTGCCAATGAACATGATGGAGTTCAGGTCAAGAAAACCATTTACAAATCTTTCCCATCCGAACTTTGTAGTGCCATATTTCCGGGGACGGTGTTCAACTACTTTTTCACCGATCTTGCGGTAACCGGCCCATTTGGCCAGCACAGGGATGTAGCGGTGCATTTCTCCGTATACTTCGATCGACTTGATCACTTTTCTCCGGTATGCCTTGAGT
>JAHEFC010000010.1 GCA_024640385.1 Sphingobacteriales bacterium | reverse complement strand
AAAACTGAAATTGATACGGTACTTGCCTGCGGGGATATTTGAGAAAGAAAAAGCACCGGATTGTTCGGTAACGGTACCCTTGTACATAACAGTATCATTGCCCCGAAACAGGACCACATTGACGGCAACGATGCCGTTGCCGTCATGGGCATCTACAACTATTCCTTTAATTTCTTCGGAAAATGAGAGAAGGGAACATAAAATTCCCAGGCAACTTAGGGTGAGTTGACGCATTAAATTGGTGTTTGAGGAATTGCAAATCTAGCTTGTTTGCCAGCATATACAATCCCCCAAACTGGGGAGTACCTCCAAGGTCCCTACCTTGGAGGTAGGGACCTTGGAGGTAGGGATTTTACTTCGCCGGAGTAATGGTAATATTCCTGTATTCGATCGGCTCATGATCCCCCTGCAACATGATGGGACCAGGCTCGCCTTCCTTACTGTCCAATGCACCGCCGGTGATGCCCGGAATCTCCTGGTTGCATATAATAGTTACGCCATTGGCTACAACAGTCACATGCCTGCCGACCAGGGTGATATCATAAGTCTGCCATACACCGGGACCCTTGGCAAATCTTTGCGAGGGAGCTATAAACCCGTAAACACCGCCGATCTCATTGGGCCAGATCCATTTGTTCTTGCTGTCTTCGATCTGGACTTCATACCTCCCGCGTAAATAAACCCCACTGTTGCCATTTTCAGGATAGCGGAATTCAATATGCAGTTTGAAATCAGTAAACGTTTTATCTGTAATGATATTCGAGCCCGGAACAGGACTCTTCAGCACTCCGTTTTCAGCTACCCATTGGTTTTTCTGACCAGATGCATGCCAACCTTCAGTGTTCTTACCATTGAATAATACGATCGGTTTTCCCCATACCGGCGCTGATGTTCTTACCAGGGTTGGTGCACGCACACCTGTGAACGTCCATTTCTTTCCTTCGGGATTGATCATAGTTCCTGTCATTTTATCCCCTTCCAAAACACCGTCCACCACCAGGTCCTTATCCACCCTCTCCCATTGCGGAGGAATAGAAAAACTGAAAGTTTTGCCGTCAAAATTCACCCTGGATACCGGCCTGGCACTTCCACCATCGGCCACAAAATAACCATTGAGCGTTTTGATCCCCGAATGCCTGACTTCAAGCCACGACGGTGCAATCCGGAAACCCTGGTCAACCGTAAGATCCCATCGGCCTTCCAGGGGGGAATCAGTTTGAGAAAATGCAGAAAATGCTAACAAAATCATCATTGTGAAAAAACTCAGAGCTTTCATGTAAACATCTTTTTATTTATTCTATTTGATCCTGGGCAATGCCAGGTTGAGTCCGTTTTGCTGCAGCTGTAATGATTCCACATAACCTTTATCATTACGTATAGCCTTGAACGACGCTGAAGTTACTTCGCTTACGCTGAAATCATCGTTACTGGTGAAAATCATTTTATATCCCGGCTGCGGCTGCCCATTCTGTTGCAGGCAAAGATCTTCGCCGCAGATGCTGACAGTAAGTATATCATTGGCCAGTTTGAAATTCCCTACAAAATTTTCAAGATCCTCTTTCGCCAATTTTTGAATCTTCCTAAACTCCGGCTTGAAAAAATCTTTCCAGCCATAGACCCTGGCCACACTGTTGGTCAGCTCTTCAATGATATTGAAATTCTCGCTGTTGGTCATGATCACTAGCCCGTCACCGCCTTCCAGGCTACCATAAGAGGTACAAACAAACCCTTCATTTCCTCCATTGTGATTGAAATATTTCCTGTCGCCACGCTTCTGAATAAATACCCCCAACGCAGCGGCACTGTCAATATAAGGCTCCATTCTTTTCTTCATCATTTCGGGTGATAATACTTTCCGCGACCTGCTTTCCAGTGTCAACTGGCAATCAATGATATATTTTGCCAGATCTGTTGGCGTAGTCCAAAGACCGGCAGCAGCCTGCTCGGGGTAGATATGAAACTTACCCGGTACCCTTGTTCCATTCATATAATAACCTGACGCAAGTACCGCGGTATCTGAAGGCGGCTGTTTGTAAGAGCTGTTATTCATCCCCAGGGGTGACAACACTTCCAATTGCATATAATCTGCATAAAGCATAAGAGCAGCATCTGTCACGATCAACTGGGATATGGTTGTACCACCACCGGAATATTTGAACTTGAGCCCGGGTTCAAAAAGCGACCTCACCTTTTTTGTATTGGCCGGCCTTTCCCCTTTCAATACCTGGTATATATTAGGAATGGGTGCACTACGCTCATAACCCGGGAACCCATGGATATCAAGCCCTGCAGTATGGCTTAACAGGTTGTACAGATTGATCTTTTTATCTTTTGATACCGTGTCGTAGGGGAATTTCCAGGTTCGCAGATAGGAATTGATATCAGCTTCAGGATCAATCTTACCATCCTGCACCAGTTTTAGTACTCCCAGGCTGTTCAGCGATTTACTGATCGAAGCAGCCTGGAACCTGGTATTGGTGGTAACTTCCCTGCCTTCAGCCGAATCGGCCCAGCCATAGCCTTTGGCCCAATCCAGCTTATAATTCCTGATCACGGCAATACTGATTCCCTTTATCTTCAACTCCTCCATCCTTTTAGTGATGTTCCCATTCAACAACGAGTCGGCATAGATCACGGTGGGCGTCAGGGAATTCTCCACCTGCCGGATCCTTTCTTCAACCTCTTGGTCAACATTTTGAGACTTTACCATCAATGGGAGGAACAACAGGAAGATCAACGTTTTTTTCATGCAGTCAATTGAGCCGCTGAATGTAAGACTAATTCATATTTCAAGGGATGATTAATTGTACGATATTTAGTGAAACAGTACATATCAAACGCCGTCATTTCATACCGCTTCTCACCGCAGCTCCTTTCGCGGGTGCCGTCAACCTGTCTGCACCAGATACATCAACCAGGAAATTCAAGATCGGGCTGAACGCCTATTCGTTCAACAATATGCTGATCAATAAAAAGATGACTCATGGGGAGCTGCTGGAATTCTGCGCCGGCACTGGCTTTGATGCCGTGGACATGACTGGCTATTATTTTTCCACTTATCCCGAAACCCCATCTGACGACGAGCTGTTTGCATTCAAAAGAAAAGCACATGAAGTTGGCGTTGAAATCAGTGGCACGGGTGTTAGAAATGATTTTACGGTGGCAGATCCCGCAGCGCTGGATAAAGAGATCGACCTGGTGAAAAGGTGGATCACGGTGGCTGCAAAACTCGGTGCGCCTGTACTTCGCATTTTCGCAGGCAAGATCTATGCAGAAGGAGAAGAAAGAAAGACGATCAAAGCGAGGATCAACCATGCAATAAAGGAATGCCTTCCTGTTGCTGCCGCCCATGGCATTATACTGGGAGTCCAGAATCATAATGATTTTCTCCGGACCTCGGCGGAATGCTATGATCTCATCACGCCATATAAAAGCCCCTGGCTGGGTCTGATCCTGGATACCGGGAATTTTATTGCAGCTGATCCATATGAAGAAATACGCAAAGCCATACCGCTTACCGTGAACTGGCAGGTGAAAGAAAAATTACTGATCAATGGGAGGCAGGTACCAATGGATCTGCCCAGGTTAACTGCTATTATCAAAGCCTCGGATTATAAAGGCAATATCCCGATTGAGACACTTGGTCCTGAAGATCCCCTGATCCAGGTGCCACTGTACTTCAAACAAGTAGCTGAACATCTGCTTAGCTGATCCGCAGTTCCTGCACCCCTTCCGGGAAATAATGCCCATTTTGTATCTTCCTGAAAATATTCCATATGCGGATCTGTGTATATTGCGCTTCAAGCGCAAAGATCGACCAGGCTTATTTTGACGCCACCGAAAAACTGGCCCTTGAATTTGTACATTCCGATATTGAAATAGTTTATGGTGGCGGAGCTACCGGCCTGATGGGTAAACTGGCTGATACGATCATCGACAATGGAGGGAAGATCAAGGGCATTATGCCAAAATTCATGAACGAAGTGGAATGGGCCCATAAGAAAGTGGCTGATTTCGAATTCACCGATACCATGCATGAACGAAAAGCCAGATTCCTGGTCGATATTGATGGCCTGGTTACCCTGCCGGGAGGAACGGGCACGTTGGAAGAATTGCTGGAAGCGATCACCTTAAAACGACTTGGGCTTTTTGCTAAACCCATCGTCATTCTCAACACGAACGGTTATTACGAACCCCTGAAACAAATGCTGGAAAAATGCGTGAGGGAATATTTCATGATGGAGAAACATCTTGAGATGTGGACCTTCGTAGATCACCCGGAGGAAGTGGTTCCCGCCCTGCAGTCTGCCGGCGACTGGGATGGGGGAGCTATTCAGTTTGCGACGTACCGGTGAGGGGCAGGTGGCAGGTTACAGGTTACAGGTTGCAGATGGCAGGTGGCGATTGTTTCTTATATTAGAACAAATAGCTACTTGTATGTTCATCCATCTTGCTAAAAAAGCAATCTATACTGCTTCATTGCTCTTGATCTTCACCACTGCATTTTCACAGGGAACAAGGCTTCTAAGGCAACCAACCGTTAACAGTAATTCCATTGTGTTTGTACATGCAGATGATCTTTGGAAAGTAGATATTAATGGTGGTGATGCCGTAAGAATGACAAGCGCTGTGGGCACGGAGTCCAATCCCCGCTTCAGCCCCGATGGAAAATGGATCGCATTTACCGGCCAATACGATGGGAATACTGATGTGTTTGTGATCCCGGCAGATGGCGGTGAACCCAAAAGACTTACCTGGCATCCTGGCAGCGATATTGTACAATGCTGGACGCCTGACAGCAAAAATGTGATATTTACTTCCGGCAGGGAAGGCTATCCCACTGTAACCAGTAAATTCTATAAAGTATCCCTGGAAGGAGGCAACCCTGAAGCGCTGAGCTTACCCTTCGGTTATGTTGGTTCTTTATCAGAAGATGGAACAACCATGGCCTATCAGCCTTACCAGTTCTGGGATCCCGAATGGAGGAACTACCGTGGCGGACAGGCCAATCCAATATGGATCACCAACCTGAAAACACTTCAGACCACCAAGACCGTTCAGGGCGATAAAGAGCGCCATACTTCGCCGGTTTGGGCTAAAGGCATTGTATATTTTTTGTCTGAGCAGGATTATGCCAATAATGTCTGGAGCTATGATCCTAAAACAAAAACACAAAAGCAGATCAGTTTTCATAAAGACTTCGATGTTAAAAATCTAGCCGCAGGAAATGGCCTGTTGGTATATGAACAAGGCGGCTACCTGCACAGTTACGATATAGCTTCAGGGAAAGCCCGGCAGTTAACCATAAACGTTAGAGGGGACATGAACTGGGGCCGTGCAAGATGGAATAATATCAATGGGGCCAATCTTCAGAATGCCAATATTTCTCCAACGGGCAAAAGAGCCCTTTTTGAATCGCGCGGGGAGATCTTCTCCGTACCAAAAGAAAATGGTGACTGGCGGAATATTTCAAACAATCCCGCCGCAGCAGACCGCTACCCCGCCTGGTCCAATGACGGAAGCCGCATTGCCTGGTTCTCAGATGCCAGCGGCGAATACAATCTCGTGGTGGCAGATCAATGGGGCCAGAATCAAAAAACCTACCCGATCCCCAATAAGAAATTCTACTACTATCCCTCCTGGTCACCCGATTCGAAATACATCGCTTTTACTGATACTGACTACAATTTATGGATCGTTGACCTGGCAACCGGAACGCCTAAACTGGTGGCTACTGACAGACTCGCACATCCGAATCGTTCGTTGAAGCCATCCTGGTCGCCAGACAGCAGATGGATCGCTTATGCGCAGATCCAGGAGAATCAGTTCAAATCCATCATGGTCTATAATATTGAAACAGGGAAAAACACGGCCATTACCAATTCATTGGCCGATGCCATAGATCCGCAGTGGGATGAAACCGGGAAATACCTTTACTTTCTCGCCAGCACAGACTATGCGCTGGGCACGGGCTGGCTTGATATGAGCTCATACAATTATCCGGTTACACGTGGGCTTTATATAGCGGTATTAAATAAGTCCACACCGTCGCCCTTGTTGCCAAAAAGTGACGAGGAATCCATAAAGACAACAGAGCCCGTTACCAAAGACTCATCAAAATCAGCTACGGCAAAACCTTCGGCCAGCAGAACCGATATTGACTTTGAAGATATCAGTCAAAGGATCATAGCCACCGACATGCCCCTGAGAAATTATACAGGATTGGTTGCGGGTCCTGAAGGGCAGGTATTTGTTCTGGAACAGGTACCGAATGAAACAGGATCATTATTGCACCGCTACAGCACCAAGGACAAAAAATCAATTGAATTTTCAAGAAATGTATTGACAGCTGCTGCAAGCGGTGATCGTAAAACTGTATTATACAGAATCGGATCAAACTGGTTCATGGTGAATTCAACCGGCGGACCTGCAAAACCGGGAGAAGGCAGGTTGAACACGGATGGCATGAGAGTGTATGTAGACCCACAGAAAGAAGCTGAACAGATATTCCGGGAAGGCTGGCGTTATCAGCGCGATTTTCTTTATGTCAACAATGTACACGGTGCACCTTGGAATGATGTTTATAACTGGTATAAGCCCTGGGTCTCCCATGTCAAACATCGCTCGGACCTCAACTATATCATTGACATTTTGGGTGGAGAAGTTGCTGTAGGACATTCCTATACATCCGGCGGAGACTTTCCAGACGTTCCCACTATCCCTGGCGGACTACTGGGAGCAGACTATGAAATGGACAAGGGCTTTGTCAAAATAAAAAAGATCTATACCGGCGAGAACTGGAACCCCGAATTAAGATCACCGCTAAGCGGACCGGGTATCGATGTAAAAGAAGGTGACTATTTACTTGAAGTGGATGGCAGACCGCTGACAGCAGACATGAATATTTACAGTTTGTTCGAAGGCAGATCGGGACGGCAGGTACGCATAAGGGTTAGCAGCAAACCTGTTGTTGAAGGATCAAGGCTGGTGACTGTAGTACCCATTCCAAGCGAAGCGGGTTTGAGATCAAGGGCATGGGTGGAAGGCAACCGAATAAAAGTAGAGCAACTTTCAGGCGGCAAGCTTGCCTATGTTTATGTACCAAACACGGGACAGCCTGGTTACACTTATTTCAACCGGTATTATTTTTCGCAGCAAGACAAACAAGGCGCGGTGATAGATGAAAGAAATAATGGCGGCGGCTCCGCAGCCGACTACATGATAGACATCATGTCAAGAAAACTGCAGGGCTATTTCAATAATCGTGTGGAGGGACATAAAGTATCCACAACGCCGATGGCAGGCATTTGGGGGCCGAAGGTGATGGTGATCAATGAAAATGCAGGTTCGGGGGGAGATCTGCTCCCTTACATGTTCCAAAAAATGAAATTAGGGCCATTGGTGGGAACACGCACCTGGGGCGGATTGGTAGGCACCTGGGATACCCCGCCATTTATTGACGGAGGCCGAATGGTAGCACCCCGCGGCGGATTCTTTGATACGGATGGGAACTGGGCAGTGGAAGGAAAGGGCATATCGCCTGATATTGAAGTGTTCCATGACCCCAAAGAAATAGCTGAAGGCCGTGACCCGCAACTGGAAAGAGCCGTACAGGAAGCATTGAAATTACTGCCAACTGAGGGCATCAAATTGAAACCCGAGCCTGCGGCACCGGTGAGGTATAGGAGACCGAGGTAGCAGGTTGCAGGTTACAGGTTACAGGTTGCAGGTTGCAGAATTTTTATGTAATGCTCTAACTTGAATACAGATAAAACTAATTAGATGAAAATAATCATATTGATCACAGCAGTGATGAGTCTTGGTATTCTTGCCTGTAATAACCAGGACAGTCAGAAAGAAAAAACAGCAACGGCACAGGCTCCACCGGAGCCTGCACAACCGGAATCTCCTGCTCCTCCTGAGCCTCCGCTGCCCCCGCCCGTGAAAGAATTCAAATCCAAAACCGGTAAGGTTTTCCTGTTTGAAGAATCTCATCCCAGGGGCATGAGTTTAAGTGATATCATGGTTCGTTTTGCTGATGACCAAAAATCTGAATTCACTGCATCCGATATAGATCCCGTAAGCAAAGTGATGCTGGCAGACCTTGATAACAACGGCTTCGATGAATTGTACATATTCACCACAGCAGCCGGATCGGGAAGCTATGGCAACCTGCGAGCTTACGCGAGTTTAAAAGACAAGTCACTGGGTATGGTGAACCTGCCCGAAGTGTCAGAAAAAGACATGGCCAAAGGCGGGAACTTTGAAGGCTATGAAGGGCACGATGAGTTTGATATCGTCAACAACGAACTGATCAGAGCCTTTCCTGTAAAATCGGATAAAGGCACAAAAAGAACGATCGTCTACAAGATGGTGCCGGGTGAAGCAATGTACCAATTGGTTGTAAAATCATCCAGATTGAACTGATCCCTATTGTTTCCCTTTCGAAAACATGTCCCGGTTAAAATTGTCAGAATGATTCCGGGGAATGGATAGTGATGTCCAGTTCGAATCATTGATCATCTTCCCTATATAAATGATCTGCCCAACGTGGGAGGGGTAATGTGCCAGTTGACGGTGAATGGCTTCAATTACTGAGTGAGCTTCTCCCCTGATATAAATTGTTTTCTCCAGGTCTGATTCCGTCAGCGAATTCAAGGTCTCAAAAACCCGGTCCCAGCCCTTATTCCACAGGGCCAGCAATTCATTTCTAGAACTGATATCATTAACAAATTCTTCATCCCTTTTTCTCCATTCTTTTTCACCGTCCGTATTGAAGATATCCGTCCACCGTGAAAGCATATTTCCGGTAAGATGTTTTACTATGATTGCCACACTGTTTGACTCCGGATTGTACTGCCAGAATAGCTTATCATCAGGGATCTGCTCCATTGCTTTTTCGCCCAGTGTTCTGTATCGCTGGAATTCCCGGATCGCACTCGAAAGAAATGAACTTGACATAGGATTCAATTTTAAGATCCCCAAAGTTAATTCCGGATTACGGATTCCGAATTCCGAATTCCGGATTGGCTTATTTATCCGGAATCCGCAATCCGGAATCCGGAATTAATGCATTTATTTTACACATATGGACCTTCAACCCTCACATTTACACAATGAACTGGTAACGCTCAGGCCACTTAAAAACGACGATTTCGAGGCGCTTTACCTGGTGGCATCGGACCCCCTGGTATGGGAGCAACACCCAAATCCGGACCGGTATAAAAAGGAAGTATTCTCAAATTATTTCAAAGGAGCCATGGAATCCGGTGGCGCATTCCTGATCCTGAATACCGGGTCGGGAGAAATTATAGGTTGCTCACGGTATTATGACCATGTTCCCGAAAAAAAGGAGATCAAGATAGGATATACTTTTTTTGGAAGGTCTGCCTGGGGGAAAGGCTATAACAGGGCTGCCAAAGACCTCATGATTCGTCATGTATTTTCGTTTGTTGATACAATTATTTTCCATGTTGGTGTAAATAACATCCGCTCGCGTAAAGCCATGGAAAAGCTTGGTGCTGAACTGATTGGCATTGAGGATGTGGCGTATTACGGGGAACCAACAAGACAGAACTGTGTATATATGGTAAGAAAACCATGATTTATGACACTTGTTTAAAATGTGCCGCCACAACAGCCTTCTGTCCAATTGATTATTTTTACAGCCATTATCTATGGCTCATAACAGGAATACAGGCTGGAGAATTGTGAAATGGGCTTCTATCGGGCTGGGCATAATCATTTTACTGCTGATCTCCCTGGTTCTATTCATCTCAACACCATATGGGCAAAAGGTAGTTAAAAACCAGGGGGAGAAATACCTCAGAAATAAACTCCGCACCAATCTTTCCATAGGCAGCTTCCGGATCGGATTAAGCACCGGAATACATTTCCGGGACATCTACCTTGAAGATCAGGAAAAAAGAAGCTTGCTTTCCATACACCAGTTAGATGTTATATATGATCTGCAGGCGTTGTTGCTCAAAAACATCACACTAAATGAGATCAGTATGCAGGGAGTTCAGGTGAACCTGTATCGCAACAGCAGCAGTGATGAGTTCAATTTTGACTTTATCCCGGAAGCATTTTCGTCCGGCGAACCAGAACCTGTTGGCAATACACCATCTGCATTTACCATCAAACTGGGAAAAATCCATCTCGATTCTGTCTCATTCCTGTTAGACGATCAGTATGCCGGACAGAGATACGAAGCCGACATCAACGAATTCAAAACAGATCTGGCTAAATCTGATCTGGAAAAAATGATCTTTCATGCTGGATATATTTTTTCTGATGGACTGAATGTTAACGCAGTTCTGAAACAAACAGGAAAAGTTGAAATAGCTTCTGACACATCTACATCATCTGCAAGTTTTCAGTTCGTATCAGATACACTTGGCATTTCCAAAGCGTCGATCAGGTTTGAATCTGTTTCCGGAGAACCGATTACTGTTGTTACCGGCATAAATAGCCTGAATGCTAAAGGGCTCGACTACCGTTCAGGGCAACAATCGCTGGTAGCAGGATTTATCAAACTAAAGGATCATTCCACCAATGTAGAAACAAGATCTTCAAAAACACCCGGACCCACCATAGCAGCTGCAAGCACATCGAAGCCGTTCCGTTTTAAAATAGATTCTGTCGCTATCGAAAACAATAATATCACATACGCTGATAACGCATTTCCAAAACTGAAAAATAAGTCTATTGATTTTCATCATCTGGGAATTGCCGCGCTCAATATTCACGCAGCTAAGATCAGTTCAGATGGCAACAGTTATGCAGCTACAATCAATGACCTTTCCGCCACTGAAGCAGGCGGTTTCATGGTCAGGGAATTAAAGGGAACGTTTGGTTATTCAGACACCGCCATACAGCTACAGAACCTGTTCCTGAAAACTTCCGGAAACCAGCTCACTGCAAATGCAAATGTGAAAATATTAAAGACCAGGGGTCGGCAAGACAATTACGGCATCAGGGCAACCATGAGCACCCCGGGCCTGAATCTCAGGGAAGCCATTTACTTCAAGCCGGAGCTGGCGGCTAATAAATACTTCACCCCACTCCTGAACAAATCCATCCAACTGAACACAAACATCGACGGAACACTTGATCAGCTGCACATCAGGCAACTGATCATTAAAGAAGCATCCACAAGGATCAATGCAAGTGCGAACGTGAAGAATCTGCCGGATGTTGACCGCATGGTGATCGATCTCAGACTCAATGAACTGAGCAGCACAAGGAACGATATACTGGCATTACTGCCAAAAGGAACCATACCGGATTCCATGCTGCATTATATCCCGGAAAAAATAGCCCTGAAAGGTATTTACAGGGGCTCCTTGCAGAACATATATACGGATCTGCAACTTATAAGCTCTTATGGCAATGCTTCCATCAAAGGAACGCTTAAGGAAAAAGCGGACAAGAACAAAGCAGTCTACGACATAACAGCCAGCCTCAGGCAATTAGACCTCGCCGCCGTTCTTGAAGATACCACACTTGGCAGGGTCAATGGTTCGCTTGCGCTTAACGGTAAAGGTTATGACCCAAAGTCCATGGTTGCCAGTTTCAAAGTTGATATAGATAGTGCCGATTATTCAGGCTATACTTACCAACAGGTAAATATTGAGGGAGATATCGATCACAATCAAATTAATGCTGATATTAGGTCGGAAGACCCTAATGCTGAAGTTGACGGCAACTTTTCCGTCAATCTGAATGAAGGCAGTCGTGCACTTAAGACCAACACCCATATCCGGCACCTGGATCTGAACAAACTCGGATTCATGTTGGACACACTTGCACTCCGGGGAGATATCACAGCAGATTTCCCGATGTTTGATACCAGTGGCATCACAGGTAAGTTGCTGGTCTCCGGTACAACGGTAAATTACAAGGGCAGGGAGATCAACATGGACACATTGACCATTGACGCCCGCAGCAACCTGGATTCCCAGTTGCTGAGGATCAACTCTCCCTATACCGATATCAATATGCCAGGGCGTTATAGGTTACAGGATCTGCCAGCAGCAGTCCAGACCGTTATCAATCATTATTTTCTGACAGACAAATCTAAAGACACGATATTTCACAAAGACGTGGATGTATATCTGAGGGCAAAAATAAATATCCCTGACAGTGTAGCGGTCCTTATTCCGGGACTCAGATCTATTGCGCCTTTCGATGCGATCAGCAAACTCACAACATCAAGCAATGAGCTGGTGTTTCTTGCCATCATCCCTTCTGTGAAATATGGAGACACTGAGATAGATACCCTTGTGGCCGGTGTCACCACTTACAGTACTGATGGTTCGCATTATGAGAATTTAAAATATGGGGCCAGTTTAAAAAAACTGACTGGCCCATCTTACAAGCTTGAAAATTCGTACCTGGAAGGTGGTGCCATGAAAGGTATCATAGATGGAAGCCTTGCTTTCCTGGATGAAAACAGAATGCCCCGATATAAATTCCCCTTCGTTTTCACGAACGATCCTCAAAGGCCGAACATTGTTATCCCTGACTCACTGATGATCAACGAAAAGAAATGGTTTGTCAAAAAAGACAACAGGATCTACCTTGATACCAAGCATTTGTCAGGATCCCTGCTTACGATAGGGAATAATGAAACTACTATTGAACTCAAAACGTCCGACCATAATCCCGAGGGATTACCCCTGGAGCTCAGAATCAATCAGTTCCACATCAGGGACCTTTCGGAAATACTTATTTCAGATACTGCACTTGCCAATGGGACCATTAACGGGCATCTCGATATCAGTTCGCTTACGCCCTTGCGATTTACCACCGACATCAGGATCGACAGCCTCGAGGTACTAAGGTCAAAGCTTGGGAACCTGAGAGCATTGGTTCAACAGGAAGAAAAGGGGATCTATCAAGTCAACACTACGCTGAATAACGATCATAACGATGTGAGTCTCGTCGGAACTTACAATGCTGATGAAAAAAATGCTAATCTCGACCTTAAGGTACAGAACTTTCACCTCGGAGATCTGAAACCCATCACCGACAGATACCTGGCAGATCTTGATGGAAACCTGAAAGGCGAACTCACTATTAACGGCAGTTTCGAAGAACCTGAGATCAGGGGCAAAATAAATGCCGACTCCATACTTGCCATATATGCAATGACGGGAACCTATATCCGTATTCCAACCTCTGAGTTCGTGTTTGACGAGAATGGAATGCAGCTTTCGGAGTTGAACATCACTGACAGCATTGGAAATGTAGGCAAGATCACTGGGCGCGTAAACTCAAAAGACTACCGTAGTTTCTTTGCGGATCTTAAATTCAATGCAAAGAATTTTCAGATCGTTGGCAGAAGGAAGATGGCAGACCAGGGCATTTACGGCCCAACCAATGCCGACCTGAATATCACGGTAAAGGGAACGCAGGAGATGATGACAATTGAAGGCAAAGCTGATGTCAAAGATAAGTCAGAATTCACTTACATCTACAAATCCGATGTCTATGACCAGATAGGTGAAAGCCTGGTAGAATTCTTCGACCCCTCCAAACCAATTGATACCTCCACTGTGGAAAAAAGAAGGAGATCCAGACTCGGTTTCCAGCTTTTGATGAACATGTATATACACATCACCCCCGCCTCTACAGTGACGATAGTACTTGATGAACTCAGTGGCGATCATCTTAAAGCCAAAGGAAATGCTGACCTGAATTTTATCATGAAACCCGGTGGCGGGAAGGATCTCATAGGAACCTATATGCTGGACGATGGTGAGTATGAGCTGTCTATTGCAGGATTGGTCAGGAAAAAATTCAAGATAGAAAAAGGATCTGTTATCAACTGGTCGGGCGATCCGCTGAAAGGGATGATGGATATCACTGCAAAATATGAAACCCGGATAGCTGCGGGAGAACTGGTCAACGACATAGATCACGTCCCTGGCATAGACAAGCAGAAACTGAATTTCGATATATTGATCATGCTGAAAAATGAATTACTGAAACCAGATATCAGTTTCAAACTTGATATGGATCCTAAAGATCAGGAGGCATTCAACGGTGTAATATACACCCGGGTCAAGCAGATCAACAACATACCGGCTGAATTGAACAAGCAGGTGATGGGCGTACTGGCATTTAACCAGTTCATTGCGGAAAATCCATTCTCAAGTTTTACATCGTCCGGTGGTGATTTTCAAACGCAGGCATTCAATACAGCCGGGAAAATGCTTACCCAGGAACTTACTGACCTGGTAGGCAAGTATGTCAAAGACATCAACATTGATTTCGGGCTAGAGCAGGAAAAAGACTATTCAACTGGCCAGGCGATCCAGAGAACCGACCTGCAGGTGGGTCTTTCGAAAAGCTTTGCAAACAACAGGCTGAATGTATATGTGGGCAGCACGTTCGCACTAGAAGGGACTAATCAGGCTTCGGATGCACTGGCCGGCCTAGCCGGTGATGTGACTTTGGAATACCAGCTGACCTCCGATGGCAAGTACCGAATTAAAGGCTACAGGCTCTCGGATAACGAAATGGTCTTCCAGGGAAGCATCGTCAGAACGGGGGTGAGTTTTGTGGTGGTGCTGGAATTCAACAAATTCAAGAATATGTTCAGAAGTTCCAAAAAGAAATCCAGTTGAACAACAAATGGAAACATATCATCCTTCCCAAACTTCTGGTACTAATTTTGGTATTGGGCAGTTGCAATATTGCTCAATACATTCCCAAAGATGACCGCCTCTATACCGGTGCAAAAGTGCAGACTCCCGGAGTTAAAATCGATAAATCGATAAAGGAAGAGGTTGAAAGTACGATAAGGCCTGAACCCAACTCAAGTTTTTTGGGTCTGTACCCGGAAATAGGAATATACTATAACCAACAGAAAAAGAAAGATAAAAAAGGACTGTTCAAAGGCTTACTCCAGAAATATTCAGATGCTCCAGTACTCCTGAGCCAGGTCAGCCCGGCTGAAAATGAGAAAAGGATCTCCAATATACTTTTTGCCAGGGGTTACCTTAAGCCTGAAGTGAAGCATGAAATAAAAAAAGACTCGGGATATAAAGCGCATATTGTCTATAAAATAGAACCCGGAATAAGGTATACTATACGCAATGTCTTTTATCCCACAGATAGTTCGGAACTCTCCAATAATATCAGGCAAAGTTCCAAAAGATCAATTATTCATCCCGGAGACTATTTTGATTTTGACGTACTCAAGAATGAAAGGGTCCGTATCGATAACTACCTGAAAGAACGAGGTTATTATTTCTATATCCCTGAATTCATACTCTTCCGGGCGGACAGTCTGCACGGAGGGACAACAGACCTTTATTTCAAGATCATAGACGAAATGCCCGAACAGGCAAAAATGAAATGGACCATTGGCGACATTTCCATCTATGGAAACTATACGCTTGAAAAGGATTCTATTATCAACAGAATGAAAGGAAAGAAAGACAAATCCTTCACTATAGTTGATAAACAGGAAAGGTACCGGACAGATCTTTACGAAAGGATCATTATGCTGAAGGAAGGTCAACTCTACAAAAAAAGTCTGCAGACCCTGACTATCGAGCGACTGATGAATCTGCAGAACTTCCGTTTTGTCAGAACCGTTTTCTTTCCGGATACAATAACGAAAATGCTTAGCACACGTGTATACCTTACTCCAGCTAAAAAGAGGACAGTTCGACTCGAATTATCTGGTGAAACCAAATCAAATAACTATCTCGGCTCTTCAGTGGCGCTACGTTACAGAAATCTGAACCTGTTCAGAGGGGCTGAAATTCTCGAAGCTAAAATTTCTGCAGGTTACGACTTCCAGATAGGCGGCACTCAGCAATCGTCTCAAGCTGTTACACTCAATGGAGATATTAGCCTCTATGTACCCAAATTCATTCCAAACATCAGGATCAATATCAAGCGCAATTCCTACGTACGACGTTCTTTTGTAACTCTTGGTATTGAGTATATTGAGAGGCCCGACCAATATACAATGAGATCAGTCAAACTGGGTACCGGCTATCACTGGAAATCAGGAAAAACTACTGAGCATCAGGTTTCTCTTCTCAATATCAATTCCATAGCGCCTTCCGATATCACTCCGTCATTCGACAGTATTTTGAATGAGGATCCTGCTCTCAAAGCATCTTTCGAAAAACAATTAGTGATCGGTTCAAAATATCAATTCACATTCAACAACACATTCCGGGCAAAAAACAAGTTCAACTATATAGCCAATTTTCAGGCAGTCACTTCTGGAAATATTTACAATGCCCTGGCAAAAAATAATGTAGACACCCCGGGTGCTGTCAAAGCATTCAATGTTCCGGTTGCACAATTCATTAAAGGGCAGATTGACCTGCGGGGCTATCTCAGGTTGAATAAAAAAACGCAATGGGTGAACAGGTTTCTTATAGGCGCCGCGCCGGCATATGGTAACAGCAGGGTTGCACCTTACAATGAACAATTCTTCATCGGGGGTAGTTCAAGTATAAGGGCATTCAGGATACGGACATTGGGCCCGGGATCTTACCATTCTGATGAATCAGTATACCAGGCCAATGAATCAGGTGAATTCAAACTCGAGATGAATACCGAACTCAGGTACGATTTATGGAAGTTCATCAAGTTGGGTGCGTTTATAGATGCCGGTAATATATGGTTCTTCAAAGATGCTCCCGGTAAACCTGGAAGCGGGCTCGATAGAGGAGATCTCTTCAATGAGATGGCAGTTGGTGCAGGAATTGGAATAAGATTCGATGTGAATATTTTTTCCATTCGATTCGATCTTGCTGTGCCTCTTCGCAAGCCATGGTATCCGGAAGGGGAAAGATGGGTATTTGATAAAATGAATTTCGGTGACTCAGAATGGAGAAAAGAAAACCTGGTACTGAATATCGGCATAGGTTATCCTTTCTGATCTGAGACAGTTTATTCTGTTGCAAGTTCTATGAAAACTACCTTAAAGCAGTAAACGAGCATATTGTTGGTTGCTTATTTCATAAATTGTATACCTGTTTAACAACTGTTTATGAGAATATATCAAAGGGGAATCATTTTACTCACTGTAATTATAGCCAGTACACCATTATTGGCGCAAGACAATCACTATTCGTGGATGCAATATGGCTCCCGGAACTCTATTCTATACAATGCCGGACTGAGCAGGTTCGAAGATCAATCGGCTGTGATCATGAACCCCGCCACATTGGCCGAAGCACTTCAGTCCAGTTTCAACTTCAATACCAACGTAGTGAGTTTCAACAAGATCAGGTTTGAAAATGGCCTTGGCGATGGATTCACAGTAAAAAATGACAATCTGAATGTACTTCCTTCCATGGCATCCGGTGTTTGGAAACCCAGGAATGAGCAGAAAAAATGGACCCTGGGTTATGCACTTTATCATTCAAATACAGATGTGCTGGATTTCTCTGACAGGTCAGAGCGGCGTGAAGATCTTTTGGTAGAGAGTGAAGGGCCTGGTGAGGAAAACTACCTGGCTCAATATAACCTGGAAAACAAGCTGGATGAATTCACTGCTGTGGTTGGCCTGGGGTGGAAACTCAGTGACAACTGGTCGTTCGGGGCATCCCAATCATTTACTTTCCGGAACCAGGATTACAGGGAAGCATTTTCTGCATTTGTGATCACGGACCCAGATCTCAATGCGCCCGTAGACCTGGTAGGTTCAAACCAGGATTATACAATCAAGTACAGTACCCTGTTTACCAACACCAAATTGGGGCTCCAATACAAAGGAAAAAAATGGGACCTTGGATTAACTGTTTCCACACCAACAATCAAAATCTTTGGAAGCGGGAAAATATTGGCCGATCTGAGTTTGACCAATGTCAGGCTTTCACAGAATCAATCAGTGCCCAGGTCTAACTTCCTGGCCAATGGCCAGATCGAAGACCTGAAAGCCAAATACAAATATCCCATCAATGCGTCACTGGGTGCATCCAGGTTGTTTGGAAATCTAAGGTTATACGGATCCGTACAATGGTATGGTGCGATAGATGTATATACGGTGATGGATCCAGGTGACGCATCTTTTGTACAACCCCCGAGCGCAAATAACGTATTATACACAAGCCAATTACTCAGTGTCTGGAGCAGCAACAGATCGGTTGTAAATGGTTCGGTAGCGGCAGACTGGCTACTTAAATCCGGCAACCACTTCCTTTTATCCTTCCGGACGGATAATCATTATGCCAAGATCGACAGAACCGTAGACGGAAACAACCTTGCCATAAAACAATGGGATAATTACCATTTAACTATTGGCACCCAACGAGAATTCAAGTCAAGCATATGGGTAGTGGGGGTCCGTTTCAACTATGGAGTAAACAAAGAATTTCCCCAGCCTGCCAGTTTCAAAGACCCATCAGAAGGCAACTTCCTGCAGGGTGAAAGAGGTACGGGGAAAATCACCTCAACGGGCATACAGCTAATGTTAAGTTATACATTTAAATTCGGTAATAAAGGGGGAAACTAATCTGGGATTGATCAAGAAATATATACCAAACATCTTCGTCAGGATAACTATTTATGTTGTCCTGGGCATAGTGCTGCTTTTCATTGCCGCCAGCGTATATATCAAGATCTATTCAAAAGATATCATTGAGAACCTCATAGCGACTCAAACAAATGGCAAAGCAGAGGTGAAGATCGGCAAAGCAAGTCTCAAAATATATCCACAGGCCAGGCTTGACCTGATCGATACCCGTGTCAGGTTTCTTGACGCTTCCGGAAAGAATTCCACGTACGACATCAATTTCACCTATCTCGGTTTGCAATTGCAATCACTCAAAGCCTTTATCCTCGAAAAGAAACTCCTGGTCGATTTCATTGTAATAGAGGAACCTAAGATTAAGATCAACCCTGCGTACAAGGAAAAGAAACTCAAAGAAGGAAATGAAGCGGTTCATTTTGAGATCGGCAATATTTTCAATGCCCTGAAAAAGATCGCAGGTTCCATGCAGATCAAAAGATTCGGCATCCTCAACGGGAATATCGTACTCCAGAATCTTGCACCCAATTATACCACCATCAGTATTGGCGGCGTGAATTTCACAGCAAAAGAATTTGCCATGCTGCCCGTCAAAACAAAAATGGCAGGAAAGGACCTGGATGCCGGAAGGATACGGATCAACACCGGCAAACAAGACATCACCTTACCCGAAGGGAATTATCGCATACGTTATTCAGCCCTACACCTGGATACAGAAGAAAAACTGATCTCTATCGACAGTTTTAAAATTACCGGCAAAGCGCTTGATACTACCAATAGTATCATAGAGGCTGGTTTTGCAAAATTCAAACTGTACAATTTCGATTTTAATGCCCTTTATGAAAGGGACCTGATCAAAATAGATTCGGTGATCTGTGTCAACCCGGTGATCAATTTGGTGTTGAATACGAATAAGAAAGAAGGGAAAAAATCAACAGTAGATCTGACTATTGAAAAGAGGGTGGCCAGCCTGATCGGGCGCCTGCAGCTTGGATACCTGGGTCTATTGAACAGCAATATCACCATTACTACGCGGGACCGGATAGGTAGCGCACCGTTTAATACAGTCGGAAATAATTTTGAAGCTTTTGATATCAACATAGACAGTGCTGCCAATAAACCGGTTGACATTGGCAAAATGATCTTTGCCATTAAAAATTACACCGCCAGGTCGAAAGATGGAAAATATGTTATGTTGTTCGACAGTGTAGTGTATGACAACCAGTCTCTGGCATTAAAAAATTTCAGGATCGAACCTTCGGCGATCAATAAAGACAAGGCAAAAAAATTCTTCTCCATCCCCGAATTTGAACTGGTAAATCTTTCCATCTCTGAACTGATCTCCCATAAACGGCTAAAGGCAGATGCACTTCTCCTGAAAGATGCCATCATGATCAACAACTACCTTCCAAAAACCAAAAGGACAGAACAGCCTCAACCGCTTAGGAACATCATTAAAACGATAAGTGACAAGATCGATCTGGAAACGATCCGCATTGAGAACGGCTACATAGTGAATCAGTCAGTGCTGGATCCAAGCCAAACTTCCACCATCGGCGGCCTTCGATCAGAGATCTCTTTGAACGAAATGTTCGACGCATCAACCTATGAACTGATGGGGTATTCCATAGGCAAGGTCTCATTTGATTCAGTAGTGACCAGAAACGGCCCTGTTACCATCAAATTATACAAAGGCGAAGCCCATGGCAGAGAAAGAAAGATCATTGCGCAAAAAATAACAGTAACAGACAAAACAAGCCAGGCCAGGATCAATGCCAACGATATCCAGATAAAGAATTATCATTTTGACGACGATTTCACCAATATCACCATTGATTCGATCCGGTATAGTTCTGCCCTAGTGGTAGGTGACCAGGGTCGGCCAAATTCGCCTGCTGCCAGCTCCAGTAATCCACCTAAAAAAAATATCATCTTCCGTCATATCCTGGCTCACAATACAGTACTGGATTATGTTTCCGGCGATTCCGTCAAGGCAGAAGCAGAACTCAACAAACTGGAGATCATGGGACTCACCTTCGATTCAGCCCGGAACATCACGGTCGACAAATTATTTATTGACGGTGATGGACTATCCTATAGTTCACCCGGTTTAAATGCAAAAACAGGAGCATTCCGGGTAGAGGACGCCAGAAATTCTTCTATCAACGAAGTTGAATTCGAAATGCTGAGACATCGTGATACTATCCGGGCTTCGATCTCAGAGATCAGCCTGGTTCCCCTCATCAATCAGACCATAAAAAACAAGTATCCTGTTATTGGTGAGATAAAACTCAGGGACCCTGTCATTTATGCTTCCCTAAACAGCAAGGGAAAGGCTGTGAACGCAGATTCCACAGTAAAAAAAGAACAATCACTTGACCTGGGCCTGTTCAATATCATCAATGGCAAGATCGACTTCAGGCAGCAGAATGGCAGCAAGTCTCTGTCTGCCCGCACCAACCAGGTCGATCTCTCGGTCAGCGACATCAGGTCCAATATAGGAAACGATGCTATTCATATTGGCAAATCATCATTATCAGCCGGGGCATTTGATATTATTTTAAACGACAGCATCAGGCTGACGATCGATAAA
>JAHEFC010000520.1:1678-2692 GCA_024640385.1 Sphingobacteriales bacterium | reverse complement strand
TATGGTTTTACAGAAGCCGACCTGGATAAAACATTCCAGGCCGGAGACCTCATTGGATTAGGTACTACAACCTTAAGGGCTATCCACCAGCACCTGGAAAAATGTTATGCTTCTCACGTTGGAATTGAATTCAAGTATATAAGTGATCAGAAAAAAGTAGACTGGATTACCAATGAAGTAGAGAAAAAATTTTCCATTCCGTTGTCGCTGGATAAAAAGAAAAGAATATTGGAAAAACTGAACCAGGGGGTGATGTTTGAAAAATTTCTACACACCAAGTACATCGGACAAAAAAGATTTTCATTGGAAGGCGGCGAAACCACCATTGCTGCGCTGGATGCCATTATTAATACTGCTGCAAAATATGAGGTGCATGAAGTGGTAATTGGGATGGCGCACCGGGGGCGGCTGAATGTGCTTGCAACTATTATGGGTAAAACGTACGAGCAGATATTCAGCGAGTTTGAAGGGACCGCCATACTGGATCAAACGATGGGAAGTGGTGATGTAAAATATCATATGGGTTATGGAAGCGAACTAAAAGCAACCAATGGCAATACCATGCATCTTAAGCTCATGCCGAATCCTTCGCACCTCGAGGCAGTGGATCCGGTGGTGTTAGGCTTTTCGCGGGCCAAGGCGGATGTGCTTTACAAAAGTGATTTCGATAAAATTCTTCCGATACTTATTCATGGCGATGCATCTGTTGCCGGCCAGGGGATCGTTTACGAAATATTGCAGATGAGCGAACTGGATGGATATTATACAGGAGGCACCATACATTTTGTAATCAATAATCAAATCGGGTTTACTACCGATTTTGAGGATGCGCGGAGTTCCGACTATTGTACATCACTTGCTTCAGCTATCCAGGCGCCCGTATTGCATGTGAATGGAGACGACCCGGAAGCAGTCGTGAAATGTGTGGAGATTGCCACCGGGTACCGGCAGGAATTTAATTGCGATGTGTTTATTGATATGGTGTGTTATCGCAGGCATGGTCATAACGAAGGG
>JAHEFC010000520.1:0-1668 GCA_024640385.1 Sphingobacteriales bacterium | reverse complement strand
CATTTGTACGCCTTAATCGATAAACATCCCAATCCCAGGGAAGTGTATGTTAAATATTTATTGGAGAACGGAGAACCCGATGCGCAGGAGCTGGCGAAAGAAATGGAAAAAAAATTCTGGGCCGATCTGCAGGCGAGATTGGATGGGGTAAAACAAAACCCGCTTCCGTATACCTACCAGCAACCTGAATTATGGTGGAAGAGTTTGCGTCGTGCTACTGCCGAAGACTTTGAACAGAGCCCGATTACCTCGATCAGCGAAGCCGATTTCAAAAAAATATTTGACGCATTGATGAAATGGCCCGATGATTTTAAACCATTGAAAAAAGTAGAAAAGATTATTCAGGACAAGATAAAGTTATTTAGCACAGAGGGTAAAGTAGATTGGGCAACGGGAGAGCCTTTAGCATATGGCAGTATAGTATTAGATGGAAATGATGTTCGTATGAGCGGACAGGATGTGAGGAGAGGAACATTTAGTCACCGGCATGCCATATTGCGTGATGAGAATAATGACAGTGCATATAGTAGAATCAGTCGGATAGAGGGTGCGAAAGGAAAATTTCTTATCTATAATTCTTTATTGAGTGAATATGGGGTATTGGGTTTTGAATACGGGTATGCCCTGGCTAATCCCCATGCACTAGTATTATGGGAAGCACAGTTTGGTGATTTTTGCAATGGCGCTCAAACTATGATTGATCAGTTCATTAGTTCCGGTGAACAAAAATGGAACCGTATGAATGGGGTCACCATGTTATTGCCACATGGTTATGAAGGGCAGGGTCCCGAGCATAGCAGTGCCCGAATGGAACGTTTTCTTCAACTATGCGCAGAATTGAATATGGTTGTGGTAAATATTACCACTGCTTCCAACTTCTTTCACGCGTTGCGCCGGCAATTGGCCTGGCCCTTCCGCAAGCCATTAATTGTATTTTCTCCCAAAGCGAACTTGCGTCACCCCGGGACTTATTCTGCGATGGGCGAATTTACCAAAGGTGGTTTTAGAGAGGTGATTGACGATCCTTTTATTGAAAATCCGGGCCTGGTAAAAAAAGTATTATTCTGTACGGGGAAGATCTATTTCGACCTGGCAGAGAAGCAAAAAGCAGATAAAGTTAAGGATGTGGCCATCATAAGGATGGAGCAATTGTACCCGTTGCCACTAACGCAGCTGGAAGCATTGTATAAAAAATATCACCGGGCTACCTGGTTCTGGATACAGGAAGAGCCATTGAATATGGGAGCTGCATCATATTTGCAGATGAACCTGAAGAGTATAAACTATGGAGTGATAAGCAGGCAGCCGGGCGCCGCTACGGCTACCGGTTATGCCAAAGTACATAAACAAGAACAGGAAGAAATTATTGAAACAGCTTTTAGCATTTAATTCGTTTTCATTCGTTATTCGTACACATTCGTTTAAATTCGCACTAATTAGTGTTTTATGATTGATATCAAAGTTCCTGCCGTTGGTGAATCCATCAGTGAAGTAACCTTACTCAAATGGACCAGGAGGGATGGTGATTATGTGGAAAGAGATGAGGTAATTGCAGAACTGGAAAGTGAAAAAGCCACTTTTGAAGTAAATGCAGAAAAGGCAGGTACTATAAAACTTGCTGCAATTCAGGAAGGGGATTCAATAAAAATCGGTGATTTGCTTGCAACC
>JAHEFC010000196.1 GCA_024640385.1 Sphingobacteriales bacterium | reverse complement strand
GCCCGGGCCGCCGAAGCTGCACTCGACGCGCTGGACCTTTCCGATCACGCCGTTCTGCACCAGCTCGCAGGCAATGCACGTGGATAAATGCCTCGCCCCTTGATGGATTGGGTATGCTTGCCTTCCCAATTTACAATGGGGTTCTCATTCAACCTCACCAGCATGTGCAGCTTCTCCGCAAACAAGCTGTCATAATCTTCCAGATCATACCCAAACAATGGGAAGGATTCGATAAATGAGCCCCTGCCCGCCATGATCTCAGCACGACCGCCAGACAGCAGATCAACAGTTGCAAACTGCTGATAAACCCTGACGGGATCATCAGAACTCAATACAGTAACTCCGCTGGAGAGTTTTATATTTTTTGTTTTCACTGCGGCTGCAGCGAGAATGGTAGCTGGTGAAGAAACTGCATAATCGGGTCGGTGATGTTCGCCTACGGCGAAAACATCCAGGCCCAGTTGATCCGCCAGTTCGATCTCTTCCATCAGGTTGCGCAAACGCTGGTAGGGTTCGATCTTCTCTTTGGTGACAGGATGAGTTCCCACATCCGCAAACGTACAAATGCCTATTTCCATACAATCAATTCAGGTTGCAAAGTTAAGGCTGCCACGGTAGTTGGCGTATTAAAGATCAGCTCTTAACTTGCATCCATGCAAAGTGGCATTTTTCTGATAGTGTTGGTTTTGTCTCAATCCGTATCTATGGCCCAGGTATCCAATCCCTATTTAAATGAGATCAGTCAATGGGATAGTGCCCGGGTGAATTATCTCACCAGTGAAAACGGCTGGCTGAACCTCAGAGGCTTATTATGGTTGTCTGAAGGCAGAAACAGCTTTGGTTCCGACTCCTCCAACCAGGTTGTATTTCCTGACATAAATTTTGCTGCTCACGCAGGTTATTTTGAACTGGCAAATGGTGTGGTGACCATGGTCGCCGAACCAACGGCGGGTATTAAAGTGAATGGCAAGATCAGTGACAAGGCGATCATTTATCATAAAGACTCCAGCATACTTCCTGTTTGCTCTTCCGGGTCTCTCAGATGGACCATCAAGAGGTCTGACCACAAATACGGCATCAGGTTAAGGGACCTTGAACATCCGGCTGTTAAAAATTTCAAAGGCATAGAGCGATTCCCCGTTGACAGTACATGGAAAGTGAAAGCTTATCTCGACAGCAGGGAGCTGAGGTCCGGGATACCAATTACAAACGTATTGGGACAAACGATAACACACGAATCGCCAGGTAAACTCATCTTTACAATTTTCAATAAAACCTATTCCCTGGACGCAATCTGGGAAGGTGAAGAACTCTATATTATTTTTGGAGACGAAACTACCGGCCTAACCACTTACGCTTCCGGCCGGTATTTGTATGCAAAAAAACCTGACGCTAATGAGTACACGATACTGGATTTCAACAAAGCATTAAATCCACCCTGTGCGTTCACCGAATTTGCAACCTGTCCCCTGCCTCCTAAGCAGAATTTTCTCGACATCGCCATCACAGCCGGTGAAAAAGAATATAAAATGCACTAATGCTGAATAAGGTAGTCGTATACTTTTTTCATGTCGTTTTCGCTGAAGTAGTTGAACTTCCCTTCTTCAAGGAATTTCTCGAAGCCAGGATGATTTTTTCCAAACATATTCGCCAATGACTTTTTGCTGGCCTGGCGATACTCTCCAAATTTGTCGGCGAAATAAAATGTTGAATTTTCCGCGAAACTAAGCATCTGTTTGACCTGCAGCGATTTTTGAATATTGGACGGAGTGCTGATATTTTCCACCGCATCTATGGAAGTTCCACCACCAGATGTTCCAAATGCACCTATCTTTTCCCGGTTTGAAAAAGTTAAGGATTTTTTCTCGCCAAGTTTGACCTCCCCGGAATTTGCGA
The DNA here is from genome assembly GCA_024640385.1 of Sphingobacteriales bacterium. Classification (GTDB taxonomy): domain Bacteria; phylum Bacteroidota; class Bacteroidia; order Chitinophagales; family Chitinophagaceae; genus Pollutibacter. The sequence continues at coordinate 5,303 of JAHEFC010000196.1, read as the reverse complement.
GCTGGCGGATCCAGCCTTTCGCATAGTAAAACGTATCTTTTTCTATGACTATGAATTTGATATCTTCTGCTTTTGTGACGGATACCGTATCAGTCCCATTTATGAACTGCATTTCACTGATCAGGTAATTATAATTCATTTTAGAGCCCCCGAGATTACCATTTCTGAAATGTGCAAATCCTGCTTTGAATTCAGGATAGGCGTATCGAACCTCAAAAGGCAAACCTTCGTCGAGGGTTTGACCCGGATTTACCGTATAGATCTTCTTTACTTCCTGGGCGGTAAGAATATTACCTGCCAAAAAGCAAAGGATGAATGAGTAGAGCTGCTTCATGATGATACCTTATCTAAATGTAATAAACTATATTAACCCCCTGTAACCACCCTTAATGACTTCAGTCATCCGTTAGTTATAAAGGTGGAGTTGCACCTTTTAGTGAGCAGAAAGATAATCAAACACTGCCTTCATATCTGCCTCATTGTAATAGTTGAATTTACTTTTTTCCAGGAATTTCTCCAATCCCGGAGTGCTGTTGCCAAACATATTCACCAGGTTTTTCTTACTGGCCTGAGTGAAGTTGCCAAACTTGTCTGCAAAATAATACACGTCAGCTGTTGTGAAACTGAGCACTTCTTTCAGTGTTAAATTCTTTCCCACTGCTAATGGCGTATTCAGTTTTTGCACAGCATCAATAGAGGTGCCGGAGCTCATCTGTCCGAATGCGCCTTCTTTTTCAGCTTTTGCCAATACCAATGATCTTTTTACACCCAACCTGGTTTTACCAGACACAGCGATCTGCCTGATCCAGAATTTCTGAAAATAAAATGTGTCTGTTTCAATCGCAATGTAGCTGATATCTCCTTCCCTGTCCACGGCTAATGTATCGGCACCATTGATGAATTGCATCTCTTCATGCACAAAACTGAAGTTTAGCTTAGAACCTACCTGGTTACCCGCCCTGAAATGAGCAGTGCCTGGTTTGAATTCGGGGTATGCATATCTTACTTCAAGCGGCAAACCCTGGTCAAGGGTCTGACCGGGATTTACTGTATAGACCTTTTTCTGTTCCTGTGCCTGGATCAGGAAACTACCAAAGAGGCATAAGCTCAGAATACAAATCAGCTTCATGATGAACAATTGCGTAAAAATACTGAACTATTTCCACCATTGCAATGAGCTTATGATACCAAAGCCCTCCACCCGCATCAATGGCAAATTCCACTATTGTTCACGGCATGTAATTTATACAAGACTTATTAAAAACATGAGAACAATTGGTATTGTCCTGATCATAGCCGGCATCCTGATGCTCGTTTTCCGTGGTATCAATTTTACAACGGAGAAGAAAGTTGTGGATCTCGGCCCATTAGAAATCAATAAGAAGGAGAAGCAATCCGTCAACTGGCCTTTATATGCAGGCATTGTAGTAACGCTGGCCGGCGCGGTGATGGTGATAGCAGACAAGAAAAAGGTCTAAACTTCGGGGCGCGTCCTTCTCCGTGTCTCCACGTCCCTCTCCGCGTCTCTGCGTTCACTAAAATGGCATCAGGCTATCCCTGATCTCCTGGGTGATCCTCATGGGCTTGAAGGTTTTTGGGTCGATGAGGCAATAGGACGTTTTGGCTGAAACGATCTTTATACCATCATGCGTAAGTATCTCCACATACCTGACCGAACGGAACCCTGCCGTTTCGCCAACCCAAGTGCGGATAGTCACATCATCGTGCAAACGGGCAGAACGATGATAATCGATCTCATGCCGTAATACCACCCAGGCAATGTTTTCCCTGATCTCAGGTGTGGATAAGCGCTTCCAGTGCTCCTGGGCTATATCCATGATCCACTGCAGATATACCACGTTATTCACATGTTCCAATTCGTCTATGTCATTAATTGCTACTTGCTTAACTTGCTCAAAGATTTTGTCTTTCTCCATAATCAGCCTTAAAAATGCAATAGTATTAAAATATTCATTCCTGAAATATGATAAAGTTTTCATTTCTGAGTACCATCCCTTCCTTTTTACTGACCTTAATCGTAATGGCCGTGATGGTGTCATGTCTCTGGCTTGGCATCCGGATCAGAAAAAAACATAAAGGGGCGCCAGAAAACGATGATTCCGGGCTCGGAGCCATTGAGGGGTCTATGTTGGGATTGCTCGCGTTACTGCTTGGATTCACATTCAGCCTGAGCAATAGCCGGTACGACAGCCGTTTAAAAATTGTAGTGGAAGAAGCCAACGATATCGGAACAGCCATATTACGGGCCGACCTGTATCCGGACAGCGTCAGAAACTTGTTCAGGACTGAATTTGAGAGGTATGTAGATACCCGGATTGCCTATTTTGATGCCGGAAAAGATTTGGCCAAAGTGGCGGAAATGATAGACAGTACTACGGCAATTCAGAATCGGATCTGGAATATTGCGGCCACCCTGGGACGAGACAGGGATAACCTTCACCGGACATCACAGATGATACCGGCGCTGAATGCCATGATCGATGTCACCACTACAAGGTTGGCTCTTGGAAAAGCCAAAGTACCGGATCTGATCATATTACTACTTTTCATGCTTTGCTTCACATCCTCGTTCATGCTGGGTTATTCAAGAGGCGGTAAGAACGACTGGATCGTTACAATTATTTTTGCACTCATGATAGGCATAACCATCTATACTATCCTTGACCTGGACAGGTCCAGATCGGGGGTGATCACCATGGACCAGGTCAATGATAATATAAGGGCATTGAAGTCCATGTTCAAATAGCAGGGAAAGCCTTATTTTACGGTTCTAAAAAACTGTAATGAGAAGACTTTTTTTTGTTTCCCTCTTGTTTTCGCTGTCGGCATCAGCCCAGACCGATTATGCCAAAGTTTCACAACTAGCAGACAAGATCGAGCCCAAGGTGATTGCCTGGAGAAGGGATATTCATGAACATCCTGAATTAGGCAACCGTGAAGTGAGAACTGCCGATCTGGTGGCCAAGCATCTTCAGTCGCTCGGCATCGAAGTGCAGACGGGTGTGGCAAAAACCGGTGTAGTGGGTATACTTCGGGGCGGAAAACCCGGTCCTGTTGTGGCCCTTAGGGCAGATATGGATGCCCTCCCGGTAACAGAAAGAAACAGCCTGCCTTTCGCTTCCAAAGTGAAGTCAACCTACAATGGACAGGAAGTGGGCGTGATGCATGCCTGCGGACATGATACCCATGTTTCCATCCTGATGGGGGTAGCAGAAATACTGGCGGGTATGAAGAAAGACCTGAAGGGTACGGTTAAATTCTTTTTCCAGCCTGCCGAAGAAGGTGCTCCCGTTGGAGAAGAAGGCGGAGCGGAACTGATGGTGAAAGAAGGGGTCATGGAAAACCCGAAAGTAGATGTAGCATTTGGACTTCATATCGATTCACAAATAGAAGTTGGTGATATCACTTACAGGCCGGGGGGAACCATGGCCAGTATTAATGATATGAGGATAGTTGTGAAAGGCAGGCAAGCCCATGGAGCTTCTCCTTGGTCGTCTATAGATCCTATTGTTACTGCTGCCCAGATTATCAATAATCTTCAAACCATCATCAGCCGCAACCTGAATATCACGGAAAATCCGGGGATCGTCACCATCGGCTCCATCAAAGGCGGGGTTCGGACAAACATTATTCCTGAAGAGGTGGAGATGCTGGGAACCCTAAGGGCCTTGAGTGCAGCAGATGAAGCCCTGATCATAGACCGTGTAAAAACCATTGTAACAAAGACGGCTGAAGCCAATGGGGCCACTGTAGACATTAAAATACCCTGGTCCAGTCACTATCCCGTCACCTACAATGATCCCGCCCTGACTGCCAGGATGTTGCCCACACTACAGAAAACTGCAGGCCAGGAAAATGTATTGCTGGTACCGGCTGATACAGGCGCGGAAGATTTTTCATTTTTCGCACAAAAAGTTCCGGGTCTTTTTATATTCCTCGGAGGTGCACCTAAAGGCACTGATCTGAAAAAAGCACCTTCTCACCATACACCCGATTTCTTTATCGATGAAAGCGCGCTTAAACTCGGAGTGAAAGCGATGGTTAATTTGACTTTAGACTACATGAAATAGAGAGGCAGAGATACGGAGAGACAAAAATTGACAGCCAGAGAAACAGAATACTTGGAATAACCTTCCTAATTTCCGACTCTCTGGCTCTATTTCCAACTGCTCCCTTATTTTGTTCTAATCCGCAAAGTGGTAACATAGTCAGAGGGTAGTTTAAGTGGCATCTTCACGATCAGCTTCCCGCCCTCCTCTCTCCAGATACAAGGCTGCTTCCAGCCCAGCACCTGGATCTTGGAACCTTTAGCGGGTTTTACTGATTCTAACACCACTTCTCCTCCACCCCTGGTATGTACAAATGCATAGGTAGTGGTCCCGTCTTTACTCACCGTGAATTTGGTATCGCCTTCTTTGTACTGCTTGCGGCTGTTTGTTCCATAAATGCCTTCTTTATTTACTGCCAGCCACTTGCCCATTTCCTGCAGGCGCTCTACACTGGCATCAGGAATTTTTCCTTCTGCAGTAGGACCCACATTCAGCAGATAGTTTCCGCCTTTGGCTGCAATGTCCACCAGGTTATCGATCAGTACCTGGGCTGATTTCCAGTTATGGTCATTCTTCTTAAAACCCCAGGTATCGTTCATAGTCATACAACTCTCCCAATCCTGATCTGATGTCCCTTCCAGGATCTCCTGCTCGGGTGTACCGAAATCACCTGCTGCATCCTGGGTTTTACTCATCCCCTGCATGCCCGAACGTCCCTTACCTACCCTGTTGTTAATGATCAGATCCGGTTTAAGACTGCGCAGATAATTATACAGGTCCTTGCCCTGGTCTTCTGTCCACTCGGGGATCCACTCGCCATCAAACCATAATACAGCCGGGTCATACTTGGTGATCAGTTCTTTCAACTGGGGCTTAAGATAAGTCTCCCTGTATTTTGCCCAATCGGGATTAGGCGTATTCTGATGCGTATAATCCTTCTTGCTTTCTGCATCGGGCTGGTGCCAGTCCATGATAGAATGATAGAAACACATTTTGATACCTGCTGCTTTGCACGCATCTGACAATTCTTTCAGGATATCCCTTTTGAAAGGCGATGCATCCATGATATCATAGTTGGTCACCTTGCTGTCCCACAAACAAAATCCATCGTGATGTTTGGATGTGATCACAATGTATTTGATCCCGGCCTGTTTGGCTGTATTCACCCACTCGGTGGCATTGAACGAAGTTGGGTTGAATTGCTTTACAAACTGCTCGTATTCGGGAATGGGA
>JAHEFC010000009.1:10970-21282 GCA_024640385.1 Sphingobacteriales bacterium | reverse complement strand
CAGTTCGGAGGCCCTGTTTCCGGTACCCTTAACCGTTAGTTGAGGGAAAAGGTCTTTAAGTTTCTCAGCTGTTCTTCCTTCCATGCAGTAAACAATATCAGAGGGCAATCTGTTCGGATACTGCCGGAGAAGTTTGAAAACAGCTTCCACCGCATTGGTACTGGTGAATACCAGGGCTGCAGGTGAGAGCGCCGTAAATGCATCTGCTTTTTCTTTGCTTATAATGGGCTCGGTACTGATGAAGTCAACATGATCTATATGGATGCCGGCAGCAGATGCCTGTTCCATCAATACCGGAACGATCGTTTTTGTACTGAGTATGTTGACATGCTGCACGGCTTATTTCTTTTTTAAAACTTCCTTAATCCATGGCAGTTCCGAACTGAGTAATTCCATTGCCGCTGCATGGCCGATCTTTTCGTATTGGTCTACCGGGTGAGTCTGATGGATCTCCATCAGTTCGGTGCCATCATGACTGGCAATATTCCCCGAAAATCTGATCTCGTCATTTTCTATGCGGGCCAATGCGCTCACCGGTGTGGAACAGCCTCCCTGCAAGGTTTTCAGGAATTCCCGTTCAACATGTGTGCAGATGGCGGTGTCTTTATGATCAAGGATGCAGGTGTTATGGAAACTGGTATTGTCTTCAGCACGACAAACCACCATGATCGCCCCTTGTGCCGGTGCGGGCAACATCCAGTTGAGGTCAAGGGATTGAGCAGGACGAAGATTGATCCTTTCAAGCCCTGCCGCCGCGAATATGGCTCCGTTCCAATTGTTCTCTTCCAGTTTTCTCAGCCTGGTATTCACATTGCCACGCAATGAAACTAGTTGATGCTTCGGGAATTTATTCCGCCATTGTGCAATTCTGCGGATGCTGCTGCTGGCGATAATGGCAGAATGGTCTGCATCCATGAATGAAGTATCATTTTTGTAAACCAGTATATCCAGGTAGGAAGCCCTTTCAAGCACAGCAGCTTTTCTTAAACCTTTAGCCAAAACCACAGGCACGTCTTTCATGGAATGCACGGCAATATCGATCTGGTTGCCCAGCAGGGCGATGTCAAGCGCTTTGGTAAAAATGCCCTGAACACCCATTTCATAGAGCGGGGTAGTGGTATTGAGATCTCCTTCTGATTTGATATAAACCAGTTCGGTGGCAATGCCTCTTGTTTCCAGCAATTGCTGAACATGGGTGGCCTGCCAAACAGCCAGCTGGCTGTCGCGCGTTCCAATTCTGAGTTTCCTGGTCATTAATTCATGAACTGATTTATGGCAGAAATATAGTCACATCCTTTGCGGTTGTGCACATGTAGTTTTCTTGCCGTATCACTCAACACTTTTTTTATCCTGGTGTCTGCCAATTCGGCGCAGGTACGTTCAGGATTGTAATAGGGGTTATTCTGAAGAAGATGAAGTGTGGTTTTCAGATGATTCAGAAGAGGTGCATGTTTCCTTCTTTCGTTCCATACCCTGAACTCCTGGATATGTTCACTGATGATCTCTTTGGCTTTAGGGATCTCTGCTTTTCTTTTCGCCAGTGTATCATCTTTCATTTTTGAAAGCTCATCCACCCTGATCACCATCATGTTCTTACATTCCTTCACATCTTCGTCGATATTCAAAGGTACAGAAAGGTCTATGATGAGTTTCGATTTTGAGCCTTCAACATGTTTTTTATGTATGATGGAAGAGGTGGCGCTGGTGGCAGCAATAATGAGGTCTGCCTTGCGTACTTCTTCTTCCAAAAACTCCATTCCCCTGAACTGCAGGTTATATTTCTTCGCCAGGTTTTCCGCTTTAGCTACAGAACGGTTGATCAGCGTGATATTGTTGGCTCCTGCATAGTCTACCAGGTTCTTGCAGGTATTGCTTCCGATCTTGCCGGTACCCAGCAGCAGGATCTGCTTTCCCGCCAGATCTTTGAAAAAAAGTTTAGCCATCTGCACGGCAGCAAATGATACAGATACCGTGCCTCCGCTCAATGAAGTTTTGTTCTTGATCTCTTTTGAAGCCTGGAGTACAGAACTGATCAGCCGCTCCAGGTAGGTGCCGGTCATGCCGGCTTCTTTTGAGATCCTGGTGGCAGTTTTCAGCTGGCCTACGATCTCATAGTCACCCAGGATCTGGGAATCCAGCCCTGCTGCTACTTCATACAGATGTTCAACAGCCCTGCTGCCTTTTTTGATATACGCGGCCTTTCGGAAATCAGCTGCATCCCCGGCCGTTTCACTGCAAAGCAGATCGATCAACAGATCGGGATGGGGAGCAAGACCATAGATCTCGGTTCTGTTACAGGTAGAAAGGATAAATATTTCAGTTAAACCGATGGCTTTAGCCTTAGCCAGCACTGTGGAGATCATGTCTCCGTTCAACGCATACATTCCCCTGATGGCTGTGTCAGCTTTCCGGTAATTTATACCGGCAACGATGAACATATTTCCGTCGGTTCTGTTTATCATGATCTCAGGCACAAAAATAGCTTTTGACCTACAGCTATTGGCTAATTATAGCCCGAACTCTGTCATTTTAATGTCAAATTACATGGGTGCACCAATCATTACCATGTATTAATATTTTTGCAACATGAATTCGTCATACCGGTCAGTGATCTTGCTCATGAATCTGGGTTCTCCCGATTCTACCTCCGTAAAAGATGTCAGGAGATACCTGAATGAATTTTTGATGGATGAGCGGGTGATCGATATACCCAGGCTCCCAAGAACACTGTTGGTCAAAGGGATCATCGTTCCCTTCCGGGCACCCAAATCTGCCGAAGCTTACCGTTCCATCTGGACAAAAGACGGCTCTCCATTGATCGTGCTGACAAAAAACCTGCAGAAAGCGGTTCAGGCTGTTTTTGACCAGCCTGTTGAGATCTGCATGAGGTATGGTAATCCTTCCACGGCGGACGTGCTGAAAAAGATCCATCGGGAGTATGCCGGGGTGGAAGAGATCATATTATTTCCATTGTATCCTCACTATGCCATGTCTAGTTATGAAACTGCGGTGGAGCAGGTGAAGGATATCCATAAGGAAGAAGGCTATCCAAGTTCCCTGAAAGTGATTGAACCCTATTATGATCATCCTGCCTATATCCATGCCCTGGCAGAGAGTATCAGGCCTTATCTGCAGGATGACTACGACAAGATCCTGTTTAGTTATCACGGGGTGCCGGAAAGGCATATTAAAAAAGGCGACACAACGGGTTGTCACTGTTTAAAGGTGAATGACTGTTGTAATGTAGCCAGCCCTGCCCATGCGCAATGTTACAGGCACCAGTGTTTCGAGACCACCAAACTTGTGGCTGCGGCGCTGAATATACCTGCTGAAAAGCTGGAACAGACTTTCCAGAGCCGTCTTGGCCGCGATCCCTGGCTGCAGCCCTATACCGCCAAGCGTTTGGAGGAATTGCCTGCTGAAGGGGTGAAGAAGTTACTGATCGTTTGTCCTGCTTTTGTCAGCGACTGCCTGGAGACCCTGGAAGAGATCGCTGTAGAAGGAAAGCATATCTTCATGGAAGCGGGTGGCGGATCGTTCAAAGCCATACCCTGTCTGAATACGCAGCCATTATGGGTAGAAACGATGAAGGGGCTGATCAGGGGGGCCATGAAAGCATCTTCACAACCGGTTTAGATGGAGTATAATTATCTCAAGGCCATTCATATTGTTTTTGTTGTCACCTGGTTTGCGGGGTTATTCTACATGCCCCGATTGTTCATTTATCATACGGAGGCCAATGAGAAAGAAGAGGCGGCCCGGGAAGCTTTACAATCGCAATTTAATGTGATGATGCGCAGGCTCTGGTTCGGCATCACCTGGCCTTCCGCGGTGATCACGCTGGCCATGGGGCTTTGGGTATTGTTCAATGGAGGTTGGGGAACGGCTTTGATGGGCGGCAATGCCAACTGGCTGCTGATCAAACTGGTGCTGGTAGTGCTGCTGTATCTCTATCATTTTTCGCTGCATTATATCTACAAAAAGCTTAGCCGTTTGCAGTTTCCTTATACATCAGACCAGCTTCGGATGTGGAATGAAGTAGCCACCATCTTCCTGATCACCATCGTGATGCTGGCAACGGTGAAAGACAGTTTCAGCTTCATTTGGGGAATTCTTGGTACCATCGTCCTGATTGCCGTTCTGCTGATCGCAATTCGCTTGTATAAAAAGATCCGTAGATAGAAGCAGGTTGCAGGTTGCAGTAAATACAGGGTTGCCAAAATATGGCAACTTTTTTTTAAAGCAAGAATTCTAACCCATTTTATTCTGCAACCTTTTACCTGCCACCTGCAAAAAAAGGTTCTTTTTGTTTTCCCAAATATATCGTAATATTGCGATAAATCTTAAAGAATGGGGGCTACAAAGGCTGAAGAATTTTCTGTAAAAGACAACCGCATAGCGGCCTATGCAAAAGCTTTATCTCATCCGGCCCGTGTGGCCATTCTTAAGCTCTTGCTTAAAAGGCGTGTCTGTATCTGCGGCGACATCGTGGATGAGCTACCCCTTTCCCAGAGCACGGTTTCACAACATCTGAAGGAATTGAAATCCGCGGGTTTGATCAAAGGTGATATTGAAGGTGTAAAGATCTGCTATTGTATTGACGAGGAAGAATGGGCCAGGGCCCGTGTAATGCTTACCGATTTTTTACAACCCATAGCAGGCTCGAATACCTGCTGCTAATATCGAATAATTACGATTAAAATATAATTATATGCAAACGGAACAGGAACTCAAGCAGATCGTTAAAGATAAATACAGCCAGATCGCGTTACAGGATAAATCCACCAATGAATCTTCCTGTTGCGGTGCGGGAGGATGCTCTACCGAAGTGTATAATATCATGAGTGACGATTATACCAAAATGGAAGGCTACAATCCGGACGCCGACCTGGGATTGGGATGTGGATTGCCCACGCAATTCGCCAGGATCAAAAAAGGAGATACGGTGATCGACCTCGGGTCCGGAGCGGGTAACGATTGTTTTGTTGCACGTCACGAAACAGGAGAAACCGGCAAAGTGATCGGCATTGATTTCACTCCGGCGATGATCGAGAAAGCCAGGGCAAATGCAGATAAACTTGGGTTCAATAATGTGGAATTCCGCCAGGGCGATATTGAAGAGATGCCGGTTGGCGGTAACCTGGCTGATGTGGTGGTGAGTAATTGTGTGCTTAACCTTATTCCCAATAAAGATGGTGTGTTCAAGGAAATTTTCAGGGTATTGAAGCCGGGAGGACATTTCAGCATTTCTGATGTTGTGCTCATTGGCGCATTACCGGAAGGATTGAGAAAGGATGCAGAAATGTATGCAGGATGTGTGTCGGGTGCCATACAGAAAGAAGTATACCTTGAACTCATCAGGCGTAATGGCTTTGTGAATATGGCCATCCAGAAAGAGAAGCCCATCATTATTCCTGATGATATACTGGTTAATTATCTCAGCGCTGATGAAATTTCAAAGTTCAAGTCAGGATCCACAGGCATATTCAGCATCACTGTTTTTGCCCAAAAACCGGCACCTGGATCTGCAGCATCAGTTGGTCAGAAGTCTTCGACTGAGAACTGTAAGCCAGGGGCAGGCTGTTGCTGATTCGTTTTATATATTGAAACCGGATGACTGCTGATCACTGTACTCCCGCAAACGAAAGAAAAGAACTTGGTTTTCTGGACCGGTACCTAACCCTTTGGATATTCCTGGCCATGGCTGTGGGGGTACTTTTGGGCTACCTGTTGCCATCCATATCCGGATACATTAACCATTTTTCAGGCGGAACAACTAATATTCCTCTTGCCATGGGTCTTATACTGATGATGTATCCACCTTTCACCAAAGTGAGATACGAAAAGCTGAAAGAAGTATTTAGAAACATCCGGATACTAAGTCTATCGCTATTGCTGAACTGGGTAATCGGTCCTGTGTTGATGTTCATTCTTGCTATTCTGTTTCTTCGGGACTACCCGGAATATATGGCAGGTCTGATCCTGATAGGACTGGCCCGCTGCATTGCCATGGTGATCGTTTGGAACGAATTGGCCGAAGGCAGCAGGGAATATGCAGCCGGGCTCGTTGCATTGAACAGCATATTCCAGGTATTCTTATATAGTGTCTATGCCTGGTTTTTTATTACAGTACTGCCGCCATTCTTTGGATTTAAGGGTTCGATGGTAAGCATTACTATAGGTCAGATCGCCAGGAGTGTGGCCATTTATCTCGGAATCCCATTTATTGCCGGGTTTTTGACACGGTATTTGCTTTTGCGTATTAAAGGTGAATTATGGTACCAGCAGACGTTTGTACCTTTTATTTCTCCGGTCACCCTGGTCGCTTTGTTATTCACTATAGTTGTGATGTTCAGCCTGAAAGGTGAACTGATCGTGAAAATACCTTTGGATGTGGTGCGGATCGCCATACCTCTTGTTATTTATTTTGCTATCATGTTCCTGGTCAGTTTCCTGATGGGCAGGAAACTTGGTGCAGACTATGCGACAAATGCATCCATTGCATTTACTGCTGCAGGAAATAATTTTGAGCTGGCCATTGCAGTGGCCATTGGCGTTTTTGGGATCAACAGCGGACAAGCATTTGCTGGCGTGATCGGGCCTTTGGTTGAAGTGCCGGCACTGATCGCACTGGTCAATGTTGCGTTCTGGCTGCGAGATAAATATTATAAACCACAAACAACAAGTTAGCTTTGTAATCTATGAAGAAGATCCTGGTATTATGTACCGGCAATAGTTGCCGAAGTCAGATGGCAGAAGGATATCTCAGGTTTTATGCAGGTAAAAAAGCCGAGATCTATAGTTCCGGCGTAGAAACACACGGCGTAAACCCCAAGGCTGTGGCTATCATGAAAGAAGACGGGATAGACATTTCATTCCATACATCAAACAACGTTGACGAATACCTGCAAATTCCATTCGACCATGTGATCACCGTTTGCGATAATGCACTCGAACGCTGCCCTCTTTTCCCTTCGGGTTCGGGCCTGCAGCATCATTATAATTTCCCTGATCCTGCAAAAGCATCAGGAACCGATACCGAGGTCATGGCCGAGTTCAGGAAAGTGAGGGAGATGATCCGGAAGTACTGTAGGGAATTTGTGATACAAAATATTTTTTAGGCAATAGGCGAGAGGGTAGATGAGAAATTTATCTTCTTTCGCCTCTCGCCTTTCGCCTCTCGCCTCTCGCCTTTCGCCTCAATTATATATGCGCTCAATCGCGTGCCTGTACTTCTCCATGATCACTTTTCTTTTCAGTTTTAGCGTAGGGGTCAGTTCACCGCCGTCGATGGTCCATTCCTTATCCAGCAATTCGAATTTCTTGACCTGTTCAACATGGTTGAACTGCTGGTTGAATTCTTCCACGATCTGCTTGTAAAGTTCGATCACACGGGGATCATTGAGAAGCTGGTGCGTAGTTCCGGAATTTTTAATACTGTTTTTCTGGCACCACTCTGTGAGGTTCGGTAAACTGGGAACGATGAGGGCTCCGGTGAATTTCTGATCCGCTCCAACTACCATGATCTGTTCAATGAACTGCGATTCTTTCATCTTATTTTCAATCGGCTGGGGAGCTACATATTTTCCGCCGCTGGTTTTGAAGATCTCTTTTTTTCTGTCGGTGATCTTTAGAAACTTATCTTCGACCCAAACACCAATGTCACCGGTATGGAACCACCCATCTTCACTGACCACCTGGGCAGTCAATTCAGGTTGTTTGTAATAACCCATCATGATATTGTCTCCTTTGCAGGTGATCTCGCCATCTTCTGCCAGCCGCACAGACACACCATTGATCAAGGGACCAACAGTGCCGAATCTTCTCCCTTTTTCATCAAACCTGTTCACACTGATCACAGGGGATGTTTCCGTCAGGCCGTAGCCTTCCATGATCACGATCTTTGCTGCGGTGAATACCCTCAGTAACCTGACCTGGCATGCAGCGGCACCAGTAACGATGGCTTTTACATTTCCGCCAAGCCCTTCACGCCATTTCGAGAAAACGATCTTATTGGCCAGTGACAACTGGGTGTTGTACCACCATCCCTGGTTTTTGCCCACCTCATAGCGGTTACCAAGATCAACGGCCCAGAAAAACAATTTTCTCTTGACGCCTGTCAGTTCCATCCCTTTCGCTATGATCCTGTCATATACTTTCTCCAACAGTCTCGGCACTGTAGCAAAAACCGTGGGCTGAACTTCTTTCAGATTGTCGCCGATCTTATCCAGGCTTTCAGCATAATAAATGGAACATCCAAAGAACAAATAGATATAGCTCACCATCTTCTCGAATATATGGTTAAGCGGCAGGAAGCTAAGTGCTTTGCTTTCTCCTTTCACTATGGGCCTGAACACTTCTTCGACATTCATCACGTTGCTGAGAATGTTCTTATGGCTCAACATCACTCCTTTAGGCGTACCCGTTGTGCCTGATGTATAAATGATGGTAGCGAGATCATCGTATTTTATGCTGTCCCTGATCTTTTTCAGGTTGTCCACGTCCGCCTGGGTTGCCTTGTTCAGGATCTCTTTCCAGTGCAGCGATTTCTGGATATAATCAAAAGTGAAAACTGCTCTTACGGTGGGGACTTTGTCGCGGATCGACTGAACGCGATCGTACTGGGCCTGGTCATTGACAAAGACCAGTTTTACCGCTGCATCGTTAAGTACAAATTCGAGTTCGTTTAAACTGATGGTAGGATAAATAGGAACCAGCACCGCCCCGATCTGCTGTACAGCCAGGTCCAGAAGTATCCATTCCGGCCTGTTGGCACTGAGCACCGCGATCTTGTCTCTTCCTTCGATCGACATATCATTTGGTCCTATGCCCAGGTGAAGCAGTCCTTCACTGAATCTGTCCACAATATCCCTTACTTCCAGGGTGCTGTATTTTCTCCATACGCCGCCTTCTTCTTTACCGGCAAGCATGTCTTCCTTGGGATAATTGGCTAACTGATACTCGATACAGTCAAACAGGCGTGTGGGTTTCATAATGCAATCGTTGAGTCAAAAACTTAACTCAAAAGATAAGGGAAATATATAAAACTTCAATCGGGGATGGTTATTTATAATACTGCCCTGCCGGCATCTTGAATACCCTGTTTTTCTGGTAATAAGAGAAGTCGCTGTTTTTCTTGGCATTCGCGCTTGTCCATTGCTGATACTGTACCACATTGGCGGCAGCGCCAAATAACCACTGGTTGTAGGCTTCAAACATTCCTTCTCTTACGAGGTACTGCAGCTGGTCAAATAATCGGTAGGGAAACTTTGTGGCGTTCTTGTTATACCAGTCCAGCAAAAACCTGGTTCTGATCATGGTCAGCGATTCAGTGTTGATCCCCTGGCCGGTAAGTTCTCTTTGTTTTTCCATTGTTTCAGCAAAAGCAAGCTGAAATGCATTTGCTTTTTTGCCACCATAATCAAACGATTCTGCAAAGAACATCTTATAAGATTCAAGTACAATGTTCTTCACTTCGGCGGTCCTTACCGTATAACTTTCCGAATTCACAAAGATCTCTCCGTATAAAATAGAGAGCACGGGATTTGATTTGGTGTAATAATAATATTTACCTGCATGATAATAGTTGCCGGGGTATGCAGGATCTTTTTCGATGCCTTCTTCCCATTGCCTGATGGCTTCTGCAGGTTGCTGTTGTGTAAGGAGCACTTCCCCATATTCAAAATGCAGCGCCCCGCTGTTGGGAAATTTCTTGATCCCTTTTTTGTACAGCCTCTCACATTCTTTGGAATCTCCCGCCCCCTTGTAAATATTGCAGGCGATCTGGAATGTCTGCACATCAGCATTTTCACTTTCTACCAAAGGCATGATGATATCCCTGGCTGCGGTAAGATCACCGGAGAGATAACTTGTATACGATAGCTCTTTCAATATGGCAGGATCATTTGGCTTTATCTGCAGCGCACGGTTCAATACCAGTTTTGCATTGGCATAATCTCCCTGCCTTGTGAATGTTTTTGCAGATTCCATGAGTTTCTCCACTTCCTGTGAAAACGCTGTGCCCGAAAGCAATAACAATAAGAAGACCAGAATTTGCCTCATAGTAATATGCAAATATGTCGATTTGAGAATGCGCAACTGTTGCGGCTTAGTTAATTAAATGTGTTAATAGGCCGTCCCTGAGTTTGGGTTCGAACCAGGTGCTTTTCGGAGGCATTACATTTCCACTGTCTGCAATATCGAATAATTGCTGGATACTCACAGGGTAAAGACTGAATGCTCCAGCCATTTCGCCGCTGTTGACCCGGTCTTCCAGGGCTTTCAGTCCACGGATACCGCCAACAAAATCTAT
>JAHEFC010000009.1:0-10960 GCA_024640385.1 Sphingobacteriales bacterium | reverse complement strand
CAGAACACCAATGGGATCATCTGTCCAGGTTCCGAACCTGGCCGTGAGTATATACCATTGATGATTACAGTAGAATCCGAATTCGTGCAGGCTGGAAGGGCTTACGGGTTCAGCACTCAGGGTGACCGTGAAATCATCCTGTAATGCCGAGAGGAATTCTTCCGGGGTATAACCGTTCAGGTCTTTCACTAACCGGTTATAATCCATGATCTGCAACTGGCTGGACGGAAAGAGGGTGGTTAGAAACCAGGATGCTTCCGGCGTGGCGTTTGCCCCCAATGCTTCTCTCACCTTGGCTGCGCTGGCTGCACGATGGTGACCATCGGCAATATAAGTTTGCGGGATCCTGGTTGCAAAAATTTCTGTGATGGTATGGATCGTATGCTCATCGTCCACGATCCATATGGTATGTGCTACTTTATCGTCAGCAATAAAATCATAAACAGGCTGGTGGGATTGCTTCCAGTTTTCGATCAGTTCATCAAGTCCGCGGTCATTTTTGTAAGCCAGGAAAACATTCCCTGTTTGTGCCCCGGTACATTTGATATGGTTGATCCGGTCGTTTTCTTTTTCCGGCCTGGTGAATTCATGTTTTTTGATCACATTGTTGTTGTAGTCCTCAACTGACGACACACAAACCAGCCCCGTCTGGCTTCTTTTGCCCATCACCAGCTTGTAGATATAGTAACAGGGTTTAGATTCTCTTAATAGTACGCCATGATTGATCATGTTGCCCAGGTTCTCTTTGGCTTTTTCATATACCAGGGAAGAATACTGGTGAACGTCTCCGGGAAGGTCTATTTCTGATTTGGTGATATGGAGAAATGAATCAGGATTATTCTTCACTTCCAACCTTGCTTCTTCGCTGTTCAGTACGTCGTAGGGTCGGGATGCTACCGCAGCGGCATGGGAAGGATTTGGTCTGAGTGCTTTGAACGGGGCAATATGTGCCATGTATTTTAATTAAGATCAGTTGAATGATTTAGCCAGGTCGCAAAATGCTTTGGCGCTTTCCAGGGGCAGTGCATTATAGAGAGAGACCCTGAAGCCACCCACGCTGCGATGTCCTTTTACGCCCACCATGTTTTCTTTTTTGCAGAGGTCCAGAAACTGTTTTTCTTTTTCGGGATCATCCATCACAAATACAACATTCATGCGGCTGCGGTCTTCTTTTGCCACAGTTGGTCTGAATAAAGGATGCGCATCAAGGGTGGAATACACAAGATCCGCTTTCTGCTGGTTGATCTTTTCAATGGCGGGAATGCCGCCAATGCTTTTCAGCCATCTCAATGTGAGCATGCAAACATAAACCGCGAAAACAGGCGGTGTATTAAGCATTGAACCATTGGCTATATGCTGCATGTAATCCATCATGGAAGGCAGTTTCCGATTGACCACAGGTTTGAAATTCCTGTCGATGATCACCAGGTTCACACCAGCGGCGCCAATGTTTTTCTGTGCTCCTGCATAGATCAGGGAGAACCTGTTGAAATCTGTTTGCCTTGAAAGAATGTCACTGCTCATATCCACTACGATCGGAACATTGGTTTCCGGGATATAGAACATCTCAGTTCCCTCGATCGTATTGTTCGATGTATAGTGGAAATATTTTGCATTCGCAGGGATCACATAGTCCTTGGGAACGTAAGTGTAGTTCCTGTCTTTAGAGCTAGCCACCACATTCACATTGCCAAACAGTTTTGCTTCCCTGATGGCTTTGATCCCCCAAATCCCGCAATCCAGGTAGGCACCTGTCTCATGCTCATCCAGGAAATTCATCGGCACCTGGAAAAACTGTGTGCTCGCACCCCCGTGCAGGAAAAGGATCTCTTTATCATCGTTCAATTGCATCAGTTCCCTGACCAATGACCTTGCTTCGTCCAACACCGCTTCAAACAGAGAAGTACGGTGACCGATCTCCAGGATGGATAAACCGGTATTATTGAAATTCAGGATGGCTTTTGATGCCTGTTCAAATACTTCCTTAGGTAATATACTTGGCCCTGCATTGAAATTGTGGATCAACCTTCTGTTTTTTAGAACCGCAAATCTAATCAATTTGAGCAAGAGCTGCCTGGCAATCCCGGTTCTTTCCATTGCCTGCTCAGTTCCTGCCATTCTTCCAATTCTTTTTCCGAAAACGATCTGCCGGCGAGTTCCTGCAGGTTTGGCTGCCCGGCATTCACCCAGGCCGTATACCAGAGGCTTGCTGTAGCTAATATGGATTCTCTCATCCTTCTTTCCACCATGCCCTGCAGCATATTGTGATAAGCTTTGCTGTAGGCGGTGGAGTATTGCCTGGTGATGATGCCATTTCTCATTTCAAAACTGTATTTGGCATCGGGCCTGAACCGGCTGTTGAGTTGTTGCTCAAGCAGCAGCACACTGTCGGCTGCTGCTGCACTCTGCCTGACGATGGTCCAGGCCATGGCAGATACGCTTTTGATGTATTGGGCCTTGCCCACGATGAGGTCGAACTCCGTCTCCGCAAACAGTTCCGGAACCCTGGACTCCCAAAAACCGTGTATGCCGTACTGGTTGGTGAATTGGCCGTTGTGGTTTGAAGAAGTATGCAGAGGCACATGGGCGTCTGAAATATAATGGCCGAGTTCTGCGGACAGTTTGATGATGGCGAATTTGTCTTTCAGTTCAAATGCTTTGGTAAGGCGGGATGTCATGGTCTGGATCCACCAGGGTACAATGCCGTGGCGGGCAAGACTATCCTCACCGTATTTCGCAACAGCCCGGTTGTAGGAAGATGGGATGCTATCCCAGGGGTGGTAATGATCCATATCGATATAGTGCCGCGGGCCCTCTTCTTTAACGGCATATCTTCTTTTGTCCGGATCCACGGCGTGTTCCGTAATGAATTCCAATTGTGGTTTGTACAGGATGATCATTTCCGGAGGGAGCAGGAAAACTGCGTTCCGGTTGATCATTTTATGGCCGAAAAAACCCCAGGGGAGGGCGGGCGTTGTTTGTAGCGCCAGAAGCGCAGTTATAATCAATCTCCTCATAGTCGCAGGTTGCAGGTGGCAGGTTGCAGGTTGCAGATTGCTCATCTTTATCTGGAACCTGCAACCTGGAGCCTGCAACCTATTCTTTAATTTCCTCCGCTTCCGTCAGTCCTCCCGAGATCGAGAATTTCATGGCTTCAGTGGCATTCATGTGATGGACCACTTTGATCCTGTCCCGCTTAACAAAATAAAGCCTGCCCGAAAATGCATAGGAATGGGGGATATATACCGATACATAATCGTGGAGTCCGAATTCGTGCACATCCTGCTGGGTGATGAAACCCAGTTGCCATACATCCTCTGCCTCAATGCAGACCAGCACCGCCCGGTTGAATTTCTTCTTGTTACCCGCAAAAGCTTCAAAAAAGTCTTTCAGCGTTGTGTAGATCACTTTGACCCCAGGTGTTTTTTCCAGCAGGAGGTCAAAAAAATGGACGATCCGGCCAAAAACGAAAGAAGACGAGAGGTAGCCGATGAGGATCACAATGATGATCACGACCAGGAAACCAAGACCCGGGTAGCGCTTGGGCTCTCCGTTCGTGTCCAGCCCCACCAGGGTCGGGAACAGGGTATTCAGCAGGTTGGGCAGGATGCCGTCAATGAAATTGAATAGGGAGATCACCGCCCAGGCGGTAATCACAATGGGGGCCAGGATGATCAGCCCCTGGAAAAAATACTGCAATAACGGCCTCAGTCTGCTTTGGTACATGATAAGGCAAAAGTACTGCTTTCTGAAGCCGGAATTATGTGGTTTTAGTCAGGAATCAAGGGAAAATAACAGGTTCCAGGTTGCAGGCAGCAGAATCAGGTTCCAGGTTGCAGGTAGCAGGTTCCAGTAAGTAAATTGTGCTGCAACCTACAACCTGTAACCTGCAACCTGGAACCTGCAACCTGAAAATGATGGATGGTTAAAAAAAATGATGGAAACTTTCTTTATGTTTCAAGTTTCCGTAGTTTTGCCCCCTCAAATTAAGGTATGGACCTATTAGTAGAAACGAAGAACAGGATCCGTGAGCAGGCAAAACAGCTCTATTTCAAGTACGGGATACGGTCGGTATCCATGGACGACATAGCCGTGGGGCTTGGCATGTCCAAGAAAACGATCTACCAGTATTTTGCCGATAAGGATGAACTGGTAGACGCCATTGTAGATGATGATATCCGGGATACCCGGGTGGATTGCCAGGAATGCTTCGTGCAATCCCGGAACGCTATCGAAGAGATCTTCCTCACCCTGGATCGTATGCTGGAGCACCTCGGCCAGATGAATCCAACCATCCTCTATGATCTCCACAAATTCCATTTTTCCAGCTTCAAGAAGTTCCAGGAACACAAGAACAGCTACCTCCTGGAGATCATCAGGAAGAACCTGGAAAGGGGTATCGAAGAAGGACTGTACCGGCCGGATATTAATGTAGACATCCTTTCCCGCTTCAGGCTGGAATCGATGATGCTGACATTCAATATGGAAGTTTTCCCGCAAACAAAATACAGCATCGTGGAAGTGACCATGGCCATCATCGAGAATTTCATGTTCGGTGTGGTTACTCCCAAAGGATATGAGCTGATCATCCAATACAAACACGCACGACAAAACAAGATGAAATATGAGAACAGGTAGAATGTGGCGGTCGATCCCTGCTATAGCTTTCTTCATGGCACTGGCCATACAGGTCAGCGCCCAGAAGAAATATATACTCACTGCTAAAGAAGCAGTGGATCATGCCGTCAAAAACGTAACAGATATAAAAAATCTGCAGATAGACCGGGAGATACAGGTGGCCAAGAACAAAGAGATCAGGGGGCAGGCCCTGCCCCAGATCAATGGTGCACTGAGTGCCACGCACTATTTCAGTATCCCCACCACACTGCTGCCGGATTTCATTTCGCCATCAGTGTATGGAGTGCTTGAGAAAGAAGGTGTGCAAAATGGCAGCGGCAACCCCATTGTTAAACCAACAGGCGACCCCGCTCTGCTACCCGCGCAGTTCGGTGTGCCCTGGCAGGCTTCTGCGGGATTCACGTTCCAGCAGTTGTTCTTCCAGCCCGACGTTTTCGTGGCGCTCCAGGCCCGTGATGTGGCCCTGAGGTATACGGAAGAGAATATCAAAGCCATGGAAGACAGTGTAAGAAGCAATGTCTACCGCGCATATTATTCTGTACTGATCGCGGAGAAAAGAAAAGTTTTCATCGAAGATGGGGTCACCAGGTTCGAAAAGCTTGTAAAAGAACAGGAAGTACTGTTCAAGAACGGGTTTGCTGAAAAGCTGGATATCGACCGCACCACGGTGAACCTGAATAACCTCAAATCGACCAAAACCCAGATCGATAACCTGATCTATATCGGTTATGCTTCGCTGAAATATTCAATGGGCCTGTCGCAGGCTGATACGCTGATCCTTAAAGATTCCCTGAGTTCCGAACTGGTGAAAAGGGATATCCTGGACACATCGGGTTTCAAATATGAAGACAGGAACGAAGTCAAGATCCTCAATACTGTTAAGGAACTGCAGGGGCTGGACCTGAAAAGGTATAAGCTTCAGTATTATCCCACGCTGGCAGGATTCTGGAATTTTTCCTACCAGGCCCAGAGAAAGCAGTTGAATTATTTTGATTTCAACCAGCCCTGGTACAAAGCCAGTTATGCCGGGTTGAATATGAGCATTCCGATCTTTGACGGACTGCAAAAACCAGCCAGGGTCAAACAGGCTAAACTCAACCTGGAAAAAACCGAGAATACACTGGATAATCTCTATCGTGTGATCGATTTCCAGCGTGAGGCGGCTTACAACCAGTTCCGGAACGCCGTTACTTCACTGGATGTACAGGAAAGGAACCTTGATCTGGCACTTAAGGTCTATAATTCAACAAAGAGAAAATATGAACTGGGACTTGGATCAAGTTTCGAAGTGATTCAAACCGAAGCCAGCTATGAAGAGGCCCAGTCCAATTATTTCCAGGCTTTATACGATGGTGTGGTAGCCAAGATCGGGTACCTGCGATCACTGGGAAGATTACAATAACCAAACACTACAAATCAGAGATATGAAAAAGTTCATGACGATATCAGTTCTGTTCTTCCTGGCAGCATGCAGCGCAGGTAAGAAAGAAAATAACGGCCAACTGACCGATCTGAAGACAGAACTGGAAGCTTTAAAGAAACAAAGGGAAGGGATAGACGAAAAAATCATTAAACTGGAAGAGCAGATACTGAAGGCGGATCCTTCTGCCAAAGATGCTGAGAACGCAAAACTGGTGTCTGTGACGGAGGTGAACCCACGCGATTTTGAACACTTCATCGACCTGCAGGGAAAGATCACCACCGAGAACATCTATTATGTTACACCACGTGGCATGGGTGGCCAGGTAAAAGCCATTTTTGTCAAAGCCGGTGACAGGGTATCCAAAGGGCAGTTACTGTTAAAGCTTGATGATGCGATCATCAGGCAGCAGATCTCTTCGCTGAAAACCCAGCTCAACTATGCCGAGGACCTGTATAAACGCCAGCAAAATGTATGGAAAGAGGGTATAGGCACAGAGGTGCAGGTACTGACTGCAAAGAACCAGGTGGAAAGCCTGGAAAAGCAGATGTCTGTGCTGAATGAACAGCTGGCGATGACCAATGTGTATGCGCAGGCTTCCGGTATTGCTGAAACGGTGAATATCAGGGTGGGTGAGCAATTCACCGGTAATCCTTTATCGGGCATCACCATCATCAACCCGTCAAACCTCAAAGCGGTAGTGGATGTTCCTGAGAATTATATATCCAATGTCCAGAAGGGCATGGAAGTGATCGTGTTTGTTCCGGACCTGAAAAAATCTTTCAACACCCGGATCTCACTGGTGAGTGAACTCATTGGTCAGAATACCAGAAGCTTTACCGCTGAAAGTAAGATCCCGAGTGATCCTGAACTCAAGCCCAATGAGATCGTGATCGTGAAGATCCTTGACCATAGGTCTAAGGGTGCGATAGTAGCGCCTATTGCTACGGTACAGTCCGACGAAAATGGAAAATTCCTTTATGTACTCGAAGAGAAGGAAGGGAAGCAGATCGCCAGGAAAAAACCAGTAGTGCTCGGTGAAATGTATGATGAGCAGGTGGAGATCAAATCAGGATTGGCAGCTAATGAAAAACTGATCACCAGGGGATTCCAGGGATTGTACGACGGACAGGTGATCACAACCAAATAAAGACCTGAACATGAAAAAACTGACTGACGAAATAGAAGCCCTCATCAGCAAAGGAAAAACCTTCTTTGCTACCAACTGGGCCATCAAAAGCAGAACAGCTGTATACCTGATCGTACTGTTTGTAACGGTATGGGGTGTATCGCTTTTTGTAACGCTGCCTAAAGAGCAGTTCCCGGATATCGTTATTCCTACCATATATGTGCAGACCGTATATGTTGGTAATTCTCCCAAGGATATGGAGAACCTGGTAACAAGGCCCATAGAGAAAAAACTCAAGGGGATATCAGGGGTAAAGATCAACAAACTGACGAGTACCTCGCTGCAGGATTTCTCCGCGATCATTGTGGAATTCAATACGGATGTGGCAACGGACGTGGCGCTCCAGAAAGTGAAAGATGCTGTTGACAAGGCCAGGGGTGAACTTCCTACCGATCTTACCCAGGAGCCTACTGTGCAGGAGATCAGTTTCTCTGAGTTCCCGATCATGTATGTGAATGTGAGTGGGGATTATGATGCAGTAAAACTTAAGGAGTTTGCTGACAGGCTGCAGGATAAGGTGGAGGAGCTTTCCGAGATCACGCGTGTTGATATTATCGGCGCACCCGAACGCGAGATCCAGATCAACGTAGACAATTACAAAATGCAGGTGGCTAAAGTCACTTTCAATGATATTGAAAGTGCCGTGGCCCGTGAGAATGCGGATATATCCGGCGGTTTGCTGGAGATCGGCGACCAGAAAAGGACCTTACGTGTCAAAGGCCAGTTTGATAATGCCTATGATATCAACCAGGTGATCGTGAAGAACTTCAACGGCGCACCTATCTATCTTCGTGATATTGCCGAGATCAAGGATACTGTTAAAGAGAAGGAAAGTTATGCCCGCATGAACGGCAAGAATGTAGTGAGCCTGAGTATCATCAAGCGTTCCGGGGAGAACCTGATCGAAGCGTCTAAAAAGATCAAGTCTGTAGTGGCTGATCTTCAGAAAAAAGAATTCCCGAAAAATCTCAACATAAGTATCACCGGTGACCTGAGTATCAAAGCCAATGCATCATTTACTGAACTGGTGAATTCCATTATCATCGGTTTCGTGCTGGTGGTGCTGGTGCTGATGTTCTTCATGGGTGTGACCAATGCATTCTTCGTGGCGCTTTCAGTGCCGCTGAGTATGTTCCTGGCATTCATATTCCTGCCATCTGCTGAATTCATTGTTGGCGGTAACATATCGCTCAACTTCATTGCGCTGTTCGCATTATTGTTCGGTTTGGGAATTGTGGTTGATGATGCGATTGTGGTGATTGAAAATACACACCGGATCTTCATGCAGGGAGAGGGTGTACTTTCATCGGAAGATGCTGCAAAATACGCGGCGGGTGAAGTGTTCGTACCTGTACTGGCGGGAACACTGACCACGCTTGCGCCATTCATTCCATTGCTTTTCTGGCCGGGGATCATTGGTAAGTTCATGATCTACCTGCCCACCATGCTGATCTTCACGCTCACAGCATCTCTCATAGTTGCCTATATCATGAACCCGGTTTTTGCAGTGGATTTCATGAAGCATGAAGACGACAGGCACGATAAAGTACCAAAGTCCCGGATCTTCAAAAAACCCGCATTCTGGGTCACGCTGATCTTTGCCGGTTTACTGGATGCCGTGGGTTACGGTACTGATCAGGCGGGATACCGGTTTTTTGGGAACCTTTTGTTTTTCTTCCTGGTACTGGTAGTGCTCAACAAGTATTTCCTTAATGATATGATCCTGAATTTCCAGGAGAAAGTGTTGCCGGCCATGATGAACAGTTATGAGAAACTGCTGCGCTGGGCACTCAAAGGATGGAGGCCAGCCCTCCTGCTTGTTGGAACATTTGTTCTGCTGATCGCATCGTTCATGTTTTTTGGTGCAAGGAAGGTCCCGGTATTGCTTTTCCCCCAGGGTGATCCTAACAATATATATGTATACCTGAGACTGCCTGCGGGAACTGATGTGAAGTATACGGATTCAGTCACCAATGTGCTGGAAAAGAAAGTATACGCAGTGCTTGGCATGGATAACGGGAAAGAAAACCCTGTGGTGGAATCTGTGATCGCCAATGTTGCTGTTGGTGCTGCCGATCCAAACAGTGGCGACCGTAGTACAAGACCCGAGCTGGGCAGGATACAGGTGAATTTTGTGCCTTATGAAGAAAGGCACGGTGTTTCCACCCGGCCTTACCTTGACAATGTACGTGCATCCATCAAAGGCATACCTGGTGCAGAGATCTCTGTGAACCAGGAAGCAGCTGGTCCTCCCACCCAGCCACCGATCAACATCGAGGTGAGCAGTGAGAACTTTGAAGCCCTCACAAAAACCGCGATAGACCTGAAAAATTACCTGCAACGTAAGAATATTCCCGGTGTAGAGGAATTGAAACTCGATGTAGATATCAATAATCCCGAGATCACCATCAAAGTGGATCGTGAAAGGGCCCTGATTCAGGGGATCTCAACAGCCCAGGTAGGTATGGAGATCCGCACGGCACTGTTCGGTAAGGAAGTTTCCAAACTGAAGCTTGACGAAGACGAGTATAAGATCCAGTTGCGCAACAATGAGATCCAGCGCCGCAACCTGAGTGATCTGCTCAATATGAGGATCACTTACCGCGATTTCACTTCCGGCCAGATCAAACAGGTGCCCATCAGTTCAGTGGTAACATTTGAACTGACCAGTACCTACGGAAGCATCAAGCGTAAGAACCTCAAACGGGTGATCACCATATTCGGCAACGTACTTACATCCCAGGGCTATACACCCGCAGGTGTGAATGCTGACATCCTGAAAGCGATCAATGAATTCAAGGAAAAACCCCAGGATGTATCCATAGCCCAAACCGGTGAAGGCGAACAGATGGCGGAGACCATGAGTTTCCTTCAAACTGCATTGTTCATTTCCATCGGGCTTATCCTGCTGATCCTGGTACTGCAATTCAACTCACTGAGTAAAACGGTGATCGTGCTATCGGAGATCGTATTCAGCGTTATTGGTGT
Organism: Sphingobacteriales bacterium; assembly: GCA_024640385.1. Taxonomy (GTDB): domain Bacteria; phylum Bacteroidota; class Bacteroidia; order Chitinophagales; family Chitinophagaceae; genus Pollutibacter. The sequence continues at coordinate 725 of JAHEFC010000009.1, read as the reverse complement.
ATTGCTTGGATATGCGATCACTAGAAGTACGGCTTCTGTGGTTATGACCGGTATCGGTATCATTGGCCTGGCGGGTATTGTGGTGAAGAATGGTATCCTGGTGATCGAATTTGCTGATGAACTTCGAAGCCGTGGTTACAGAACAAGAGAAGCTGTGATCGAAGCAGGTAAAACCAGGATCATCCCGGTTCTGCTTACAGCCCTGGCTGCCATCCTGGCCCTGATCCCGCTGGCAGTAGGACTTAATATCGACTTCGTCACCATGTTCACAGACTGGGATCCCAATATTTTCTTCGGCGGTGATAATGCCGTATTCTGGAAGCCGTTGTCGTGGACCATCATCTGGGGTCTGATGTTCGCGTTCTTCATGACGCTGATCATGGTGCCGGGCATGTACATCTTGGCGGAAAGGCTGAGGAGGCCGATGTCGCAGTTCTACCATGGCAGATGGATCAGCCTGTTCGGATTGCTCGGCCCGCTGTTTTTCATCCTTACCGGAGTCATGTACCTGGTAAGAAAGATACAGGGCAAGCCGATCTGGAATGGCACCTTGAAGAAAGAGAGTTAGAGAGGAAGAGAGAAAGAGAGAAAGCATCCTTAGCGCAAGTTGCGGTAAGGATGCTTTTTTTATGGATGATGCAACGGCAGAGTATTTTTTTACTTCATAATTTTAACTTTTAAATTTTCCAGATATGAGCACCAGGACGAATCACGACATTGACTAC
>JAHEFC010000519.1 GCA_024640385.1 Sphingobacteriales bacterium | reverse complement strand
ACTTTCTTCCAACAGAAGAGGTCAGAACCTGGTTCCACTTCATACTAAAAAAGGTTGGTTAGTTTTGAATTATGCAAAAATACTTCAGCAAACGGTAAGACAACTATTTTTTTTATCACTCACAAAGTCAAAAATCAAAAGTAAAAAGTCAAAAATAAGGATGCTATTTCTTTGACTTTTCAGTTTTGCCTTTTGACTTAATAACAAGGTTCCATCTGATAGGTTCGATCACCCCGCATTGTTTAACCTTCTCAGCATCTTATTGTCAATAGCGGCAAACAAATGCTGGGGTTGAACGGTTCTCCAGACCGGATAATCGATCAGTTCGATATAGTTGTCAATGTGCGCTTTGCGGAAATCGTACTGGGATTGCTCAGGCATGTCGAGCATGACTACCCAACCGCCATCGTCTGAAACATCTTCAATCCATTCTTCATAATAGCAACTGTCACTGCTGTGGAAATTGAGTACGTTCTCGCCGATGAGTATGAATTTGCGGATGCCTTCGGCGATCATTTTATCTATCACATCCCGCTTCAGGCTCATGATATCATTTTCGATGGCGTCATTCCATTCCCCTATCAGCTCAATGATGGCAAAATCGAGATCGTAGTCTGTATAAAGAAGTTTTAGGTATAAGGTGCGCGAGCCAAATTCGTCCCACTGGGGGTGGATGTAATAATTGTAAACGGTCTGACTGAACACAAACTCACTGTGCTCCCGGCCAAAGAATGGTGACCTTTCGTCTTCCTCTGAGATATAGAGGTGCCTCCAGTTATAATATGGTTCAATGTCGTGCATGATCCGCTCTCTTTTCAAAGATACGACACCAGCAGGGGGTTACACAATACCGGCTTCCACTGCTTTTTTTACACTACCGTATTTTAACAATAAGTTTTTCGCTTCATCATAATTGCTCATTGAAAGCGCACTCATCACCATTTTCACACCCCTGTCCACCAGCTTTTCATTGCTGAGCAGCATATTCACCATCTTGTTGTCTTCCACCCTTCCCAACTGAATCATTACTGAAGTGGATATCATATTCAGCACCAGTTTCTGGGCTGTTCCGCTTTTCATCCTGGTACTGCCGGTAACAAATTCCGGGCCCACCACCACTTCGATGGGAAAATCGGCTGCTTCAGACACCGGGGAATTGGGGTTACAGGAGATTGATCCGGTAACGATCCCACTTTTTCTGCACTGTTCAAGCGCCCCGATCACATAGGGTGTAGTGCCACTGGCTGCGATTCCCACCACAACATCTTTTTTGTTCACTTCAAATTGCTGCAGATCCTGCCATCCATCTTCCTTGCTGTCTTCAGCAAATTCCACGGCTTTGAACATGGCATTATCACCACCGGCAATGATCCCTATCACCAGACCGTGGGGAACGCCATAGGTAGGCGGACATTCACTCGCATCCACCACGCCTAGCCTGCCGCTGGTGCCGGCGCCAATATAAAAAAGCCTGCCACCTGCAAGCATTTTATCAACTATTGCATTCACCAATTTTTCAATTGACGGGATGGCCTTCTGTACAGCCAAAGGAACAACCTGATCTTCCTTATTGATATTATCCAGCAACTCACGGATCGACATTTTCTCTAAATGCCTGTATTCAGAATCCTTTTCCGTTATCTTAATAAACTCATTCATGCTAAACAGATTTCTCACCGGTAACAGGTGAGCTAACATTGCTTCATTTATGGTAATCTATCAACCCTTCCATTGGATTTTTCAGGATCTTCCCGATCTCCAGTTCATAGCCGGCAGCCATTTCCAGTAAAACATCCCGGAATCCATAAGCCACCCCGCCGACAAAATGGATGGGATAGGTCCAGCTTTCCCTGTACTTGTATACATGATTGAAGAAAAAATCATTGAATCCGTCTTCAATAATATTCTCGATCATATAATGACCCCTGTTTTCAGCCAGGAATAAAGCAAAGGACGCAAGATACTTATTTGGTAGCGGCTTCTTATACACGTTATCAAGAATTTCAGAAGCGTTTGTCACGTATTTGGCGTCAAAACGCGACCTGAGATCCTCATCAAACGTATTGTATAGGTAATACTGCAATACTTTACGCCCCAGGTAAGCGCCGCTTCCCTCATCGCCCAGCACATAGCCCAGGCCCGGAGAATTCTTAACTATCTTCCTGCCATTGAAAAAGCATGAATTCGATCCCGTCCCCAGGATGCAGGCAACACCCTTACCGTGCCCGCAAAGTGCGCGGGCGGCCCCCATCAGGTCATGGTCCACTTCCACGTATACCCCGGGAAAAAGCGTTTTCAAGGCTTTTACCACAGATTTCCTGTTTACCGGGTTTTTATTTCCGGTACCGTAGAAATAGATCTCTTCGATGACCGTGTTTTTAAGATGAGGTATCAGTTGTTGCCGGAGTAGTTCAATGATCTGGGCCGTGTTGAGGAAATACGGGCTGATCCCATCTGTGAAAATTGTCTTGTTACGCCCTTTACCGATAATGCACCATTCTGCCTTCGTTGAGCCGCTGTCTGCGATCAATTTTATAGCCGGCATAATTAATTCAACTTATTTAGAGAAATTCGTGTTTTCTTACCCAAGGTACAAGGTTAGTGATGAATAATAAAAAATTACAGGTCTGGTTCCCGTTCTTCTTCGCCATCTCCATGGTAGTTGGTATGTTCCTCGGTTACAAGCTCAGGGATAAGATGCCCTGGAG
>JAHEFC010000195.1 GCA_024640385.1 Sphingobacteriales bacterium | reverse complement strand
AGAATGAAGCGGTGTCTTTAGTGACCGGCATCAGTTTCGCATAAGTGGATCTGCTGAGGGCCTGTATGCCTCCCATAACAAAACCAACCTGTACAGCCAGCACATAAAACATATTCACGCTACCGCTTGGAATGGAATATCCGAAAAAGCAGAGATAGATCCAGAATACCACGCAAACGATCAGGGCTTTGATATTGCCGATCCATCCGGATAACCTGGATATGGTAAAAGCGCCCGGGATGGCGATCAGTTGCAGTATCAGGATGGCTATGATCAGGTTGCCCTGGGGCACATCGAGCTCGCCGCTGGCGTAGAGTGGGGCAGCGAGCATTACGGTCTGCACGCCCATGTTATAGAAGAAATATGCGCCAAGATAGGCCTTGAGCACTTTCATGACCTTGAGTTCGTTCCACACCTTTCCCAGTTCACGATAGCCGTTCAGGAGTATGTTTCCGTCCGGTACCGTACCAGCATGGGAGGGTTTGGGCAATTTGCCGATGGCCCATGAACCGAATCCGAACCACCAGATACCTACCAGTAGAAATGAAAGCTGTGAGCCCCTGGCACCCGTGATGCCGAACCAGTCGTTCTTCATGATCAGGATCAGGCTGATCACCTGTAAGATCACACTGCCTATATAGCCCATGGAGAAGCCGGTGGCCGAGATCCGGTCTCGGTCTTCCGGCGCTGCGATCTCGGGCAGGTAGGAATTATAGAAAACCAGGCTGGACCAGAAGCCGATGCATGCAAATATGGAACATGCGATCCCCAGGCCAAGATTATCTTTCCCGTAAAAGAACAACAGTGAACATGCAAGGCTGCCAATAGTCATAAAAAAACGCAGGAAGCCTTTCTTGGTGCCTTTATAGTCTGAGATCGATGACAAGAGGGGCGACATGGATGCAACGATAAAGAAGCCAAAAGCAAGTGCGTAGTTATAGAGAGACGCATTGTTGATGGTCATGCCCAGAAAGTGTACATAATCCGTGGTTGTAGGATCGCCATCCCCGGTAAGACTGTCGTAATACGCAGGAAAGATCGTGGAAGTGACAACCAGGTTGTAAACTGAATTTGCCCAGTCGTACATGGTCCAGGCCCTGACGATCTTTTTGGGAGCAGTGACAAGTGTGGTAGACAATGCGTGTTGAGTTTAGGTAATTAAAAAGTAAGAAGTAAAAATTAAAAAACTCTATTTTTTACTTTTTAGTTTCTAATTTTTAATTCTCAGAGTTTTCCCATCATGATCAGGGCAATGAGGATAACTCCTATGACGATCCTGTATATCCCGAACATCCTGAACCCGTTCTTCTGCAGAAAGGTGATAAAGAATTTAATAGCCAGGATGGCAACGATAAAAGCAACTATACTTCCCAGTAAGAGGATGTGTATTCTCTCTGTGTTCATCACCTCGGGGCTCTCCTTGTATATATCATAGATACTTTTCACCGTAGCTGCCATCATGGTAGGCACGGCAAGAAAAAAAGAGAATTCTGCAGCAGATTCCCTGGAGAGGCCCTGCTGCATGCCGCCAATAATAGTTGCGGCACTCCTGCTCAGCCCGGGGAACATGATAGACAGTACCTGGTAACCGCCGATGGCAAGTGCCTGTTTATTGTTGATGTCTTCTTCCCTGAACACTTTGGGATTCACGAACCATTTGTCAACAAACAGAAGCACAACACCCCCCAGCAACAGCACCATGGCAATCACAAATGGTTTTTCGAGAATGGACGCGATATACGATTTCAGCAGTGCCCCAAAAACAAGCGCCGGGATTATGGCGATGATGAGTTTGATATAGAAGGAGAAGCTTTTGAAATTGATGAACTTCTTCCAGTATAGTACCACTACCGAAAGTATTGCCCCGAACTGGATCACGATCTCAAATAATTTGGTGAATGGATCTGTATGGATCCCCATGAATGCTGACGTGATGGCCATATGCCCTGTTGAGGAGATCGGCAGAAATTCGGTGATCCCTTCGATGATGGCTATGATAATGGCTTGAACTGTATTCATACTTTATGAATAAAAAAAGCGATGGTGACATCGCTTTTCGAATTATCTGAATTGATCGATCAGGCTTTTGGGCGTTTCATAATGGCATACACTTCCACCATCAGGCCTGCCATGATGAGCAGGGGCGCAATGGTGATCCTGCGGAAACTGTACACTTCTTTTTCATCAAAAACCTTAGGGTCCGGGCTCTTGCCGCCAGACATCAACAGGAATCCCAACAGGATGATGGCTATGCCAATACCCATCCACAGGTAGTTTTCTTTCGTAAAAAGTTCAACTTTCTTCTTTTCCATATAAAAATCGAATATAATTCATTTATCACATTCCCACATTCCTCACATCCCCACATTCTAGTACAGGTCGTCCAGCTTCATTTTCAGGTACTTCGTCACACTCCGGTGGGTACTGAAGAACGTGATACCTATGCCCACTACGATCAGGGCCAGGAACAGAAGCAGAAGCAGACCATTGTCACGGAGGGCCTTGATCTCCGGCAGATACCATCTTTCCACACTGAAAATGATCACACCGATAGCGGCAATAGCCAGCAATGCCGAGGTGAGCCCGTTGATGATGGCTTTTTTGTCGAAAGGCCGGGAAATGAACCATCGTGTGGCTCCAACCATTTGCATGGTCTTAATGATGAACCTGTGGCTGAACATGGCCAGCCTGATGGTATTGTCGATCAGTACGATCGCGATCAGGGACAGAACAGCCGCCACTACCAATAATACGATCTCGATCTTCCTGACCAGCGCATTCAGGCTGTTGACCACGGCATCAGGATATTTTACTTCGCTGACTATGAATACTTGCTGGATATCGGCAATGATGGCGGTGATACTGTCTTTATTGACATAACTGGGCTCAAGGTAAAAATCGATACTGGCGGGAAGGGGGTTATAATCCAGCACTTTGTTCCAGTCCTCATTGCCATCGCCGATGAATTTCTCCCTGGCCATTTCTTTGGTGATATATTGCACATCCCTGGCATATGGCTTGGCAGCTACAAAATTCTTCAGAGAATCGATATCCTTTTGGGGGCTTCCCTCCCTGATGAAGGCATGAAGCTGGACATTTCCCTTGAAATAATTCTCCAGTTTACTGGCATTGATCACGATCCAGCCTAAAAGGCCTAAAATGAACAATACAAGGCCAACGCCAAGGATCGACATGAAATAGCTGGGTTTGCTTCTTTTCATGGAGGTCTTGCTGATCTCAGTCATAATGAGTAAGGAATTTTTACTGGTACCTGGAATGCGGCAAAAATAGGCATTTTGAGCCGTTTGCGTATTTTTGCGGTCCCTCCCAAACAGCGGTTTTAACAATTCATCCGCGATAGTGGTAGTGAAGGACAAATTATGGAATACAATTTCAGATCGATCGAGAAAAAATGGCAGGAATCCTGGATCAATAATAAAGTGTACAGGGTAGACACTGACCCTGCATTGCCTAAGTATTATGTGCTGGACATGTTCCCCTATCCCAGCGGGGCCGGTTTGCATGTTGGGCATCCGCTTGGATATATTGCCAGCGATATTTTCAGCCGCCACAAAAGGCTTAAGGGTTTTAATGTACTCCATCCCATGGGCTATGATTCGTTTGGTCTTCCCGCCGAACAGTATGCCATAGAACACGGTATTCCACCTGCGGTTTCAACGGCTAAAAATATCAGTACGTTCCGCAGCCAGCTGGATAAGATCGGTTTCAGTTATGATTGGTCGCGCGAGGTGCAGACCAGCGATCCATCTTACTATAAATGGACGCAATGGATCTTTTTGCAGTTATTCAACAGCTGGTATAACAGGAAGGCAGATAAAACGGACAGCATAGCATCTCTTGAAAAGATATTCGCCGCAGAGGGAAACCGGTCACATGAATGCCCCGGCGACAGGAACCTGGTTTTTACAGCGGAACAGTGGAACGGGTATTCATTCAAAGAGCAACAGGAGATCCTGATGCAATACCGTGTTGCCTATTGCGGCTATGGTGAAGTGAACTGGTGTGAGGCGCTGGGCACTGTGCTCGCAAACGATGAAGTGATCAATGGCGTAAGTGAAAGGGGAGGCTTTCCCGTAGTGAGAAAAAAACTCAGGCAGTGGTACCTGCGTATCACCGAGTATGCAGACAGGCTGGTCAGCGGGCTTGATACGGTGGATTTCAGTGATAGCATGAAAGAGATGCAGACCAACTGGATAGGTAAAAGCTACGGCGCGGAAATAGATTTCAAACTGGCTTCAGCAGACCTGAAAGAAGATATTTATCTCAAAGTATATACCACCCGGCCTGACACGATCTTTGGTGTAGACTTCATGGTTGTTGCACCGGAACATGAACTGGTGGAGAAGATGACCACGCAAGTACAAAGGAATGCCGTTGACGAGTACCTCGCTTATGTGAACAGCAGGAGTGAACGTGAACGAATGGCTGAGAAAAAGATCACAGGTGTTTTCACCGGGGCCTATGCCGTGAATCCCTTTGATGGCAGGGAGATCCCCGTATGGATCTCTGAATATGTACTTGCCGGATATGGAACGGGCGCCATCATGGGTGTGCCCTGCGGTGATGAACGTGATCATAAATTCGCACAATATTTTTCTATCCCTATCACCAATATCATCGGTGAACATTATAATGGCGAAGAAGCCAATCCTACCAAAGATGCTATTCTCGAGAACAGCGGATTCATCAATGGCATGGTCATGCGCGACGCCATTGAAACAGTGATCAGCAAACTGGAAGAGATGGGCATTGGCCAGCGCAGGGTCAATTACAAAATGCGCGATGCTGCGTTTAGCCGTCAGCGTTATTGGGGTGAACCTTTCCCGATCGTATGGAAAGATGGTGTTGCCGTTCCGCTTCCTGAGTCAGAACTACCTGTGGAACTTCCACATCTTGATGACCTGAGGCCAGGGCCCGAAGGGGAAGGCCCTCTTGCCAATCTTCCTGATTGGAAAAATTATGACGGCGGGATCCGTGAAGTGAACACGATGCCCGGATATGCAGGTTCATCATGGTATTTCCTCAGGTATATGGATCCGTCCAACCAGGATGTATTCTGCAGCAGGGCGGCCAGTGATTACTGGAACCAGGTGGATCTGTATATAGGCGGCACTGAGCATGCTGTGGGGCATCTGCTGTACAGCAGGATGTGGACCAAGGCGTTGTACGACCTGGGTCATATAGGTTTCGATGAGCCTTATAAAAGGCTGGTGAACCAGGGCAAGATAGGCGGCGATTCCAGGCTGGTCTACCGGGTCAGGGGGACAAATAAATTTGTTTCGGCGGGATTGAAAGATCAGTATGAAACTGATGAGCTGCATGCAGATGTGAATATGGTGAATGGTTTTGAACTGGATACCGATGCATTCAGGAAGTGGAAGCCTGATTTTGAAGATGCGGAGTTCGTTCTTGAAAACGGAAAATATATCTGTGGTTCCAGGCTGGAGAAAATGAGCAAGCGATATTTCAATGTAGTGAACCCGGATGATATCGTGGAAAAATATGGAGCAGATACGTTCAGGATGTATGAAATGTTCCTGGGGCCGGTGGAACAGGACAAGCCCTGGGATACCAAAGGCATTGAAGGGGTGCACCGGTTCCTGAAAAAAGTCTGGCGCCTGTTCGTGGATGAAGAGAAAGGCAAGATCCTGATCAAAGATGAAGAGCCTACAGCGGCAGAGTGGAAAGCGTTATACCGCATGGTCAAAAAAGTGGATGACGATACGGAAAGGTTTTCTTTCAATACCGCAGTGAGTGCTTTTATGATCGGTATCAATGAACTGTCTGATCTGAAATGCAATAAAAGAAAAGTGCTGGAGAAACTGGCCGTATCACTGGCTGCTTTTGCACCTCATATGGCAGAGGAATTGTGGAGTATGCTGGGAAAAGAAGGCAGCGTACTCAATGCAAGCTGGCCAAAAGTGGAAGAGCAATACCTGGTGGAGACTTCCAAAATGTATCCGGTTGCCATCAATGGTAAAACGCGAACTGAATTGAGTATAGCTCTTGATGCCACTCAACAGCAGGTAGAAGACCTGGTATTGGGAGATGAAGTGGTGAAGAAATGGCTGGACGGTAAAACGCCGAAGAAAGTGATCTATGTGAAGAATAAGATGATCAATCTGGTCATTTAATTAGAGAGGAAGAGAGTTTGAGAGGCAGAGAGAAGAATTAAGAATGCTGACTCTCTGCCTCTCAGACTCTCTTCCTCTCTAAACAAAGTGTTTCTGTCTTTGTTAATGTTTGTAAATTGTTTTCATGGCATTACCCAATAAGAAACTGATCGAAGCCCTACGTGAAGCCGCAGGTCGATTACGTGAAGGCGCAACTTACGCCTGGGGCAATCATGGGGCCTGTAATTGTGGCCATCTTTTACAGGTGATCACCCCGCTTAGCAGGCAGGAGATCATGAGTTATGCACAAACAGGTATAGGGGAGTGGACAGAATTGGCAGAAGATTATTGCGGTGTCACCAATGCGCCTGTAGATCTATTGCTGTCAAAGCTCAGTGAAGTTGGGTTGACTCCTTCAGACGTTCACCATCTCGAATACCTTGATAACAGGGAGGTGCTGGAAAACCTACCCGGCGGTTTTCGCTGGCTTAAAAAAAATGAACGGCAGGATGTTATCACATATTTTGAAACCTTTGCAGATATGTTGGAAGCAAACTTGCTTTCAAAAGAACTGATGAAAGAGACATATCGTCAAAGAGTAGGAGAAGGAATATACTGATCACCACTGCAACCTGTAACCTGCCACCTGCAACCTGTAACCTATGGCCGTTTCTTCCTGAACCTGATCATGGCACTGCTGTTCTCCGTGCTTTCCAGCCTGGCTTCATGCCTTTCACCATTGACCCATACCAGCATCAGTGAAGTATTGGGCGGTATGGATCCAAGATTCTCAGCAACCATGGTCAACTCATTTTCTTCTGCAAGATCAGTAACTGCAATCTTGAACTCAAATGGAATTGCTTTCAGTAGCACATGCTGATGGATCATTTTCCCATTCAGGAATAAAGTAATAGAGTCTCCGTCAATCTCCGCATTATCGTAGAAATCAAGCCGGATAGAATCGCCGGATACCAGGATCTCCTCCACCAGTATCTTCTTCCTTTCAACAAACTTGTCTACTATGGTTTTTGGCGCTGCTATAGTGACCGGGATCCCAGTTTTACCGGGAACGGGAAGTT
>JAHEFC010000194.1 GCA_024640385.1 Sphingobacteriales bacterium | reverse complement strand
CCGGTATTCAACTAACTCCGCCCCATAACCGAGTATCTCCACTTTTGTTTTTTCATTGCCCACCAGGTGCCTGATCACAAAGGTTTTCCGGTCGCCATATTTCCAGTCTTCCCAACTGCTGCGCGTCACATAAGCATAAATATATTTCTCATCGTTTGATTGCGTGAACCAGATATTGTCTTCACGGATCTCTGGCAGCGGTTTCACGTTATAAATACTTTCTGAATTGGCAAAATTCCAGAGTGCCACCTCCCTCAAGATCGCTTCCTGTTCGATCTGGATCTCGCCATTCGGTTTAGGCCCCACGTTCAGTAAAAAATTTCCACCCTTGGCGCGGATCTCGATCAGCATATTGATCACCTGGGTTCCTGTTTTATGCGGATCATTGGTAGGCTTATAACCCCAATCGGTACCCATTGTATAACAGGCTTCCCATGGCCTGGGCAGTGGCGTATTGGGCGTGGATTGTTCCGGCGTATTCATGACATCCCGGGTAATAACAAGGTCAGGATTCAGGCTCCATGCATATTCCCGGATACCATCGCCCGGGCCGTCAATGAACAGGATATCGATCTTCCCATAATTGGTTAAAAGCTCTTTGATCTGTGCTTTGTCGTAGGCCATCAGATCTGCATTATTTGCGGGGTAATGCGTGGGATGCTGCAGCCTGCCAATGGGCAGTTTGTTCTTATGCAGGAAATAAAAATCTTCCGGTGAGAAATACAGCCCTACCGCGATCCCCTGCTTTCTGAATGCGGCAAGCAGCTCTTTCAGGATATCCCTTTTGAAAGGGGTTTTCATCACAGAAAAATCCGTTGTTTTGGTGTCCCACATACAGAAGCCCGCGTGGTGTTTGGCTGTGAATACCATGTATTTCATGCCGGCCAGTTTGGCCAGTGCGGCCCACTCATCGGGATTGAATTTTTCCGGGTTGAAGAATTTGGGAAGTTCGTTGATGTATTTGTTGGCATACTCTTCCGATGAGCCCGACAACGAATGGCTGATCACCGCTCCCAGTGTGGCATCCACGTTCCAATGTATGAACAGGCCGAATCCCAGATCCTGGAACCAGTTCACTCGTTCGGGCTTGTTGGTGGTTTGCGCAGTTTGTGCTGCTGTGCCGATGTGTAGTGTGATCACACCAAAGACAATAAAGATGCATTTCTTCATTGCCTTAAGGTAAAAAGGAAATCTGACTTGAGATCACTCCTCCACCACACTCGCAAACTGAAGCTTACTCAGGCTCTTATACAGGCCTTCATCAATGTCCATCAGCTCCTGGTGGGTACCGCTTTCAACGATCTGGCCTTTGTCCAGCACATAAATCTTATCAGCGTTCCTTACGGTAGACAGTCTGTGTGCAATCACAAACGAAGTTCTGTTTTTCATCAGGTTTTCCAGTGCTTCCTGTACCAGTTGTTCCGATGCCGAATCCAATGAACTGGTGGCCTCGTCGAGTATAAGTATAACAGGATCTTTCAAGATAGCCCTGGCAATGGCGATCCGCTGGCGCTGGCCGCCGCTCAGTTTGATACCGCGTTCCCCTACAATGGTTTCATAGCCTTCGGGGAAACCTGTAATGAAATCATGGGCATTGGCTTTGCGCGCCGCCTCCCGGATCTGCTCATCGGTAGCATCCGGGTTACCATAGGCTATGTTTTCTTTAATGGTGCCGCCAAACAGCATCACATCCTGCGGTACAAAAGCCATTTGCTGCCGGAGTTGAGACAAAGGCATTTCCAGGCCATTCATACCATCATATAATATCTTACCCTTATCAGGATTATAGAAATGCAGTAACATGGCCACCATGGTGGATTTACCCGCACCACTGGGGCCTACCAGCGCGATCTGTTCACCTGGCTGGGCCACCAGGTCAACATTTTTCAACACCTGTATTTCCGACCTGGAAGGATAAGAAAAGCTCACATTGTCAAACTGCACCCTGCCCTTGAGTTTATATTTTTCCTGTAGCGGCTCTCTCACCACCATCACATTTTCCCCGGGTTCTTTCATGATCTCGCGCACACGTTGTGTGGCGCCGATGGTTTTCTGCAGCTGGCTGTAGAGATCTGCAAACCCCGCCATACTGCCCCCTACAAATGTGGTATAGATCACAAATGCTGTGAGGTCGCCAAAGGAAAGATGGCCTTCCTGCATCAGTCCTACCCCATACCAAACCACAAATACGATGGTGCCAAAAAGCGAAAACAATAAGAAGGAAATGAACAGGCCCCTCACCTTTCCGTTTCTGATCGCCAGGCTCACCACTTTTTTCAAACTGTTTTCATACCGGCCTATTTCAAACCACTCGTTGGAGAATGCTTTTACATTGGTGATCCCCTGCAGGGTTTCCTGTACGACGATATTGGAATCGGCCAGCTGGTCTTGCGCTTCGCGGGACAGTTTCCTGATCTTCCTGCCAAACAATACGGCGATCACCACAATCACGGGTACCACGGAAAGCATGACCAGTGTGAGTTTGGGGGAGATATAGAAGATCAGGCCTATGCCTACCACCAGCGTCAGTATACCCCTTAATATCTCGGCCAGCATCAGGGTCAGCGCATCCTGGATCTGGGAAAGATCAGCGCTTAACCTGCTAGACAATTCACCCACCCTGCGTTTGGAGAAAAAATCCATGGGCAGCTGGATCATCCTGTTATAGACTTCTTTACGCAGGTCGGCCAGGGAATTTTCGCCGGCATAGGCAAAGAAATATACCCTTCCATAGGAGAACAGCATCTGCAGGATGAGTACACCGATCATGGCCAGGGCAATGGAATTGGGTTTGATCACATCCTGTCCCTTGCTTAGGGCATCGGCACTGTCGATCAGTTTCTTCAGCAGGTATGGGAAAGACAGCGTAGTGAGTGCGGAGAGTACAATGAATAAAAGTCCTGCAAAAAAATGTGTTCGGTAGGGCCTGATGAATTTCAGCATGCCCAGCACTTCCTGCCAGCTTTCCTTATTCAGTTTGACCTTTTTATCTACTTCATCCACTTCGCGACGGTTCCGGGCCATATGTATTTATTAATTAGGGTGCAAATTAATCAGGTTTTTGTTAACGGGATTTGTATAAATTGATTCCGGATTCTGAATTCCGGATTCCGGATTAGTTTTTACCGCGAATCCGGAATCCGTAATCCGGAATCCGGAATTAAAATTGACTCATGAACAGACGAAACTTCTTAGGCATCCTTCCTGCCATCCCCTCGATCAATCATCTTGAGTTTGCAAAGCCCCCCGGGCCCATGGTGATCTCCACCTGGGACTTTGGTAAAGTGGCCAATAACCAGTCTTGGAAAGTGCTTTCTGCCGGCGGCTCCTCCCTGGATGCCGTGGAGAAAGGGATCAATATCATTGAGGAAGATGAGAACAACCAGACCGTTGGTATTGGCGGCCTGCCGGATCGGGAAGGCCATGTGACCCTGGATGCCTGCATCATGGACCATGAATCCAATTGCGGCTCTGTGATGGGCCTGGAGAACATCGTGAACGTGATCTCCGTGGCAAGGAAAGTGATGGAGAAAACCCCGCACGTGATCCTGGTGGGTGATGGCGCCCTTCAGTTTGCCGTAGACCAGGGATTCAAGAAAGTGAACCTGCTCACGCCGAAGTCTGAAAAAGCCTGGCGTGAATGGCTTAAGACTTCCAAGTACGAGCCTAAAATGAATATCGAGAACCAGCTCTATAAAAAAGACCCCATGCCCGGTGGTCCGGATAACCACGACACCATCGGCCTGATCGCCATGGATGCTAAGGGCAATATCAGTGGAGGTTGCAGTACCAGCGGTATGGCCTACAAAATGCGCGGCCGTGTGGGCGATTCTCCCGTTATAGGTGCAGGATTATTTGTTGACAATGAAGTGGGCGCTGCCACTTCTACCGGTGTAGGGGAAGAAGTGATCCGCTGCGTAGGTTCTCACCTGGTGGTAGAACTGATGCGCCAGGGCTATACCCCCGAAGATGCCTGCAAAGAAGCCGTGATGAGGATCGTGAAGAAGAGTCCTGCTAAATCAAAGAACATCCAGGTGGGCTTTCTCGCGCTAAACCGCAAAGGCGAATACGGCGCTTATGCCTTGCAGAAAGGTTTCTCCTATGCCGTCAAAACATCGAACGCAGATATAGTTATTCCCGGAAAATATTATTACCAGTAATGTATCAACTTGAAGTCATAGCATTCAATATTGCTTCCTGCATAACGGCGGAAAAAGCCGGCGCCCACCGTATCGAACTTTGCGACAATCCGGGCGAAGGCGGCACTACACCCTCTGCCGGTATGATCTCGAGGGCCAGGGAACTCACCTCCCTCCTGCTCTACCCTATCATTAGGCCGAGGGGAGGGGATTTCCTGTATTCGGATGATGAGTTCCGCATCATGCTGCACGATGTAAAGCTCTGCAACGCGATCGGCACGGATGGTGTTGTTGTTGGCATGTTGAATGCCGATGGCAGTATTGATAAAGAAAGAACCAAAAAACTGGTGGACGCAGCCTATCCCATGGGCGTAACCTTTCACCGCGCTTTCGACCGGGTGAAAGATCCTGTGCAGTCGCTGGAAGACGTGATCGAATGCGGCTGTGAACGCATCCTGACCTCAGGGTTACGGCCAGGGGTAACCGAAGGTGCCGATAACCTGAGGCAGCTGGTGGAATGGGCCGACGGCCGCATCATCATTATGCCGGGATCAGGCCTACGGGCTTCCAACCTGGAAGAGATCGCCAGGAGAACCGGAGCTAAAGAATTTCATTCCTCTGCCCGGCTCAGTATTCCTTCGGCTATGGAATATGTGAATGAGGGCATGAACGAGAACCTTATGCAGACGGCCCTGGATGAGAACGAAGTGCGCAACATGCGCAACATACTCGACAGGCTGGCACAGGAGAATAATGGTTGAATTCCTTATATTTAATTCCAGGAGTTTGCCATGTATTCATTATTCAGGAATAAGATCTTCATTACCATACTGCTGATCGCCATTGGCATCGGCGGGTACTCGTTCATGTTCACGGACGAGATCGATTTTAATGCTGATGTTAAGCCCATTTTCAACAAGAAATGCATCAGCTGCCATGGCGGGGTGAAAAAGAAATCCGGCTTCAGCCTGCTCTTCCCTTCAGAAGCTTTTGGCCCCACAGAATCCGGCAAGCCAGCCATCGTTCCCGGAGATCCTGACGCATCAGAAATGATCAAACGGATCAAACACCACGATCCGGAAGAAAGGATGCCTTATAAAGAAGCCCCATTATCTGATGAAGAGATCGAAACCCTCACCAAATGGGTCAGGCAGGGCGCAAAATGGGGCGACCATTGGGCTTATGTTCCCGTTAAGGAGCAAACGGTACCGAAACTGAAAAGAAGATTTTTCGGTATTCTGCCTTCTCCATATGCTGACTGGGTGAAGAACGATGTGGATCATTTCATCCTGGATAAATTAAAAGATAAAGACCTGCAACCATCTCCCGAAGCAGATAAACATGTACTGCTGCGCCGCGCTGCACTTGACATCATTGGTATGCCGGCCCCGGAAGGAATTGCAAAACACTATCTGAATAATAATTCCCCTGACGCTTACGAGCAACTGGTAGACACATTGTTATCACTCCCCTCCTACGGCGAGAAATGGACAGCCATGTGGCTGGATCTCGCCAGGTATGCAGATACCAAAGGCTATGAGCGCGATGATGTAAGGAAGATATGGCGTTACCGCGACTGGCTGATCAAGGCTTTTAATGCCGACAAGCCCTATAATATTTTTCTTACTGAGCAGCTGGCCGGAGACCTTTTACCCGATGCAACAGATGAACAGTTCATTGCTACTGCATTTCACCGCAACAGCATGACGAACGATGAAGGCGGAACAGATAACGAAGAGTTCAGAACCGCTGCTGTGCTTGACCGCGTGAACACCACCTGGGATGTATTGATGGGAACCACATTTGCCTGCGTGCAATGCCATAGCCATCCCTACGATCCTTTCAAACATGAAGACTACTATAAATTCATGGCCTTCTTCAACAATACCCGTGATGAAGATACCTATGGTGAGTACCCGTTGCTTTGGGAGTATAAGCACGAGGATTCGGTCAAATGTGAGAATGTGGTAAAATGGTTCAGGCAGAATGTGAGTGAAGAGGAATGTGGGAATGTGATTCATTTCCTGAAAACAAGACAGCCTTCGATCAACAGCCTTACAGCAGACTCATTCGTCAACGGTGAACTGGCAGATACCAAATGGCTGGCCCTGCGTAATTATTCGCGTGCGCGTTTCCGTAATGTTGAACTGACCAACAGGGAAAGGCTGCTCATGCGCATGCAGTCCTGGGTGCCGGATGGTAAACTTGAAATACATCTTGATGATCCTGCGGGGCCTGTTCTTGCTGCATTCACTGTGCCCCTTGCCAATAAAGGCTGGATGCTGCATGAAGTGGATATCAAACCCACGGAGGGTAAACACAATTTATACTTCGTATAGGTCGGGCAAACTGGAAAAAGACAAGAATGGGATGATGTTCGACTGGCTCACATTCACGAATTATTTACCCGGAAGAGATAAGCCTGGTTATGATAGTGCAGTAGCAGGATTCTTTCACCTGATCTCCAAAGGCGATGCCATCACTACCCCGGTGATGGTGGAGAATCCTTCTTATATGCAGAGGAAAACCCAGGTTTTTGAAAGAGGGAACTGGACTGCCAAAACAACGGAAGTCCATCCCGATGTACCTGCCTCTTTGAATCCTTTTCCAGCCGGTGCACCGAGGAACAGGCTTGGTCTTGCTCAATGGATGACCGACAAGAAAAATCCACTGACTGCACGCACCATGGTGAATCGCGTCTGGGAGCAGTTGTTTGGAACAGGGCTTGCGGAAACGCTGGAAGATCTCGGGTCCCAGGGCATTCCTCCCACGCATCCTGAATTGCTGGATCACCTGGCTTACCGGTTCATGAACGAAGATCAGTGGAGTGTTAAGAAACTGATCCGCGAAATTGTGTTATCAGCCACCTACCGGCAGGATTCCAGGATAACTCCGGAGGCACTGGAAAAAGACAGGTTCAACCGGTATTATGCAAGAGGCCCACGGGTAAGGCTAAGCGCAGAACAGATGCGTGACCAGGCCCTTGCCGTGAGCGGAACATTGTTTGCCGAAATGTATGGCCCAAGTTCCAAACCCTGGCAGCCTGATGGCATATGGAACTCGCCCTACAGCGGCGGAG
>JAHEFC010000518.1 GCA_024640385.1 Sphingobacteriales bacterium | reverse complement strand
CCATTTGTAAGGCATCTTCTTTTTCAAATCTATATTTTCCGATGTAACGGAATGCACGCTTATTATCCCTAACCGAATCAGGGAATGCACCATTTTCAAAATTGGAGGAACCGCCCGGGTAACCTGCATAACTGGTGATCCAGGGTGTAGCATAAACTCCTAACTTCAATCCCAATCCATGAATATAATCCACCATATTTTTAAACTCAGGAAACTTTTCGTTGGGTTGAACTGCATTGTATTTTCCGCCACGTGGCCCCTGCCATGCATCATCAATGTTGATATAATTCCAGCCATGATCCCTTAAACCCATTTTCACCATGGCATCTGCCGAAGCAACTACTTTCTCCCGATCAATTTCCCTTGCCCAGGAATTCCAGCCATTCCAGCCAATAGGTGGAGTTAGTGCAATGGTATCACCGATTTTTATGGTCAGTTGCTTTGTTGCTTCCCCTGCCGAATTTTTTGCTTTCAGTATGGATACATAATTGCCCCTTAGGCTGACCTTACCTGTTATGATACCAGTGTTTGGATCAATGCTGAGTCCTGTTGGTAAATTCTTTGCTGAAAAAATAATCGGGCGTTCACCCGTTGCAGCGATGGTATATAAAAATGGATTCCCCGGGGTGGCGCCAAATATAGCAGGAGAATTTATTTTAGGTGTTTTTGAAACCGGTGGGGTCAAAATATACCGCTCATCAGTGTTGGGAATATTCAAAGGTACCTGTTGGTCCTTCATAACAAATTGGGCATTGGCCCAATCAGCGTAGGTTTTTGTAATACCCATTTCAACCTTTACCAGCAAACCCAAACGCTTAATCCCTGTTAAATTTACTTTGACCGTTTTAGGTTTATCCCCCAATCTCATTTCTCCACTTTCAAAAAGTATCTTCCTATCCCCGATTACATAAAACTGGTGAGGCAAACCTTTTACCCCCAAATCATCTACTCCCACTACTGCTGAAAACTCCGATGAATTACCATTCAACAAAAAGGTAAGCACACTCGTGGAATTTACACCTATGCCCCGGCTGAAAGTTATCCCTTTCATCCGAATGGAATCACCGGAACCGGATGTTTTTGCAAGCACAGCAGGTATCCCTTCGGAAAAGGTCCGGATGCTTAAATCATCCAGCCAGATTTGATGGGTGATTTGTGAACGGCCAACCGAACCAATGAAAACATATAAAACAAGCAATTTTTTACATTTATTCATACCGTTACTATTGTTTGATTTTTTTTCTTCTTACTATAGAAATTTCTATTTTCATTTTCATCCTGGTTATATTCCTGCAATTATTTTATCGATCATTTCAATTGAAGGCGGTGGCGTATGTATCCGGAAATTATCGGGATTATAAAAATTTTTCCATTTATCCCAGCCCGAACCTTCCGCTAACTTCTTCCTTAATTCGATCAGCGCATTTTTCATTGCCACACCTTTTTGATGTATTGTGGTCTTATCCTCCGCGCTCTTTACCAAAGCGTTATTGAATAGTACGACAGATTGATAGAATTTAAGATTGAGGTAAAATATTTCAGTGGGATAAGCAACCTGGTCATCAAATGAGGTGCGTTTCTTTTCATCAATGCCGGGTCGCAATTGCTTCACCATTTGGAAAGCTTTTTCGGCAGGCGCTAAAGAAGAATCCACTTTATTCAGCGACTCCATTTTATATTGCTTATCCGCAATACTTTTTAATAACTGAACAGCTGCATTCATTGTATTTCGAAAGCCACCAATTGGTTGATTGGCCTCATAAGTCAATTTTAAAATCTCCACTACACGGGTAGAAATGTTTGCTCCGAAATAATGAGTAGTCCAATCTGTATAAAATTTTTCAGCATTAAAGGATACCGGATCCCAGGCGCAAAGTCCACATGCATTCAGATTCAATAAAAAGTCTTTAAAGGTTTGCCCGTTGACCAAAAAATTGCTGGTCATTTTTTTATCAATTGCTACCAGTGCAGCTTCCTTTATTTTATCGGGATAGGGAGATTGGGTTACATTGTTGTACCAAACGCCGGCGTGAATATAAACCCCAAAGGGGTAGCCCTTTAAATCGGTTGGAAATTCCTTAAAATTTGCATGCCCACCATCTGCCCACAACATCTGTACATCTTTGCGTGGTGAAAATTCACCACTTTCCCACAGCGGCCTTCCCTCAGACCATAAATCGCAAAATAGCACACCACCGGGCCTGTATTTTTGAATCAGCTGATAAAGTCCCTCAAACATTTTGTTCATTAAAGTACCTGTCTTTATGCCTTGTTTTGTTTCCTCCTCACACTTATACGCCCAGTCGTAGAAAGGATGACGCGGACGTTGCAAAAAAAGATCTGCTTTGCCAATGGGTGTTTTGGTGAGATAGTATTCGTAAGTATCCATCCACAAATCATAATATTTCGACAGGCAGGTCTGGTCCTGTGTGATGTGCTTAAATTCCCATCCAAGGTACATGGGTATTTGTACCATCAACCCTTTACTATGTGCGTAGTCAATTACCTCGTTCACCAGGTCAAGATCTGTATGGTAAGCGGTCAATTTGATATAATAATCCCGCAGGTAATATTCCGGCCGTCCAAGCAGATCGTGTATATCAATATAGTTGTAACCCAACCGGGCAACGGTATTAATTATTTCTTTCCACAAATCAATTTCAACAATCAATTTCCTTCCTTTAAAATTTGCCAACAGGTCGTTGTCGTTAT
>JAHEFC010000517.1 GCA_024640385.1 Sphingobacteriales bacterium | reverse complement strand
TCTTACGTGATCAGCGCAGACTATCTGTCACGCATTCTGGACTGGAAAGAGTTCCTGGTATTGAAAGACAAGATCAATGTGGGAGTGATCAAACTGATGGAAGACCGCAAACTGGATATTTCGGGTAAGGACAACCTTGTGAAAATTGTCAGAGACCAGCCTTCATCTCCAAAAGAAAACGCTTAAGCTGCTCGAGCTGCCTGATCATCTCGAATTTCTCTTTCGAACGCTTATTATTTTTCAGGTAGTCTTTTGCGCCTTCGATAGTGAATTTTTTCTGGCGCAGGAGGTGATGGATCACCTGCAGGTTCTTAATATCGTCGGGTCTGAAGAATCTGTCGCCTTTTCCGTTCTTTCTCGGCTTCAGGATGTCGAATTCTGACTCCCAGTAGCGCAATAAAGAAGTGTTCACTTTGAACATAGCCGCAACCTCACCAATACCATAGTATTGTTTGCTGAACAGCACCTCGTCTTCCGGTATTTCGGGCAGATCTGCTTCCATACTCATTTCCTTTATGGATTTTCTTCCCCGGGTGGATTTGGTCTTCTCTTTTCCTTCTTCTTTGCGAACTGCAACGATCACTATGGGCTCGGCGGGCGGCGGTGCCAGCGGCTTCGTGATCTGCCTGATCTCCGGCTTCCTGGCTGGAGGTTCCACTGCCACACTTGAACGTGCGATCTTCAGTGCTTCTTCTTTCAACCTGTCCCTGGAACTTGTGTCTACAGGATCTTCCTGTTTAACCACCGGTGGAGGAGTGAGCTTCCTTTCCGGTATGGATTCATTGACCGGATTTGCGGAAATCACTTGATCATCGGTGGTTGACGTTGCGCCAAATAAGTCCAGTTGTTCAGGCATCGGTGCAAAATATAAAGATACACCTAACTAAGTGCCAAATTTTATTCACATCTTGTTATTAACCAGAAAGGTTAAGTCAAAATTCAAACGTCAAAAGTCAAAACTGATTTTTTGACTTCTAGTCAAAGCTTTGATTACT
Source organism: Sphingobacteriales bacterium (assembly GCA_024640385.1). GTDB lineage: Bacteria > Bacteroidota > Bacteroidia > Chitinophagales > Chitinophagaceae > Pollutibacter. Next base: position 1,722 of record JAHEFC010000517.1, on the reverse strand, counting down.
CGAAGCTGCCAGTTTCAGTATCTGCTGGTATTGTTCGGGAGAAAGATCATTATAGAAAAAGTAGATCGGATCCAGTGGTCTTCCACCTTTATGTACTTCGTAGTGAAGATGCGGGCCGGTAGATTTCCCGGTACTTCCTACCCATCCGATCACCTCACCGCGTTTTATCATCTGGCCTGCCCTTGCCTTTACTTTCACCATATGGCCATACAGGGTTTCATATCCGTAACCATGATTGATGATCACATGGTTTCCATAACCATCACCCTTGTTGCCAGATTGGATCACCCTTCCATCTGCCGTGGCATAGATCGGTGTGCCCTGGGGTGCAGAGAAATCAAGACCGGCATGAAATTTCACAGTTTTATAAACGGGGTCAATACGGTTGCCATAGCCCGATGCCACCCGGTTCAGGTCCTTGTTATTCACGGGTTGAATGGCCGGTGTAGAGGCGAGAAGTTTCTCTTTATTGCGGATCATACCTTCGATCTCGGAAAATGATTTTTCCTGGAATTCCATTCTTGAGCTTATCGAATTCAGCGTGGTGTTGATGGCATAGGCCAGTTCGTTCTCATCCATGGACGAAACCAGGCGAATTTCATTTTCCATTTCCATCTGCTTCTGCCGGGCACTATCGGGCACCGGGGTGGCTTCAAAAATGGACCGGTACACCTCATTATCCCTTTTTTCCAGTTGCCGCATTTTCAGTTCCATTTCCTTCACCCGGCGGGCAATGAGGTTAAAATCCTGCTGTGACCGCTCATACTGCATGCGGAGCAGTTTTTCCTTTGGCGAATCAACAAATCTGAATGCTATGGCAACAATGATCAGCGCAGTTACAAGAGCGGCAGCCAGAAAGCCCAATATACGCAGCAGCTTCACCCTCAGGGGTACTACCAGCTTTTCATACCGGAGCGTATTGGCGTTATAGTAATATTTTATCTTCTTCATACGTACAATTGGTGCAATTCCGGGGTTTGAGGGCTGAAAGCAACCGGATTGGCTTGCCCAAATAATGTACTTTTGTGCGCTTGTCGGTAACGGCAAATATAACCTTGTAAGGTAACAAACGCCCAATTAAAACGAATAAACCCCATGACTTCGGCAGAAATAAGGCAAAAATTTTTGGATTTTTTTGCTTCCCGTTCGCACCAGATAGTACCATCGGCACCCATAGTTGTGAAGAATGATCCCACCCTGTTATTTACCAATGCCGGGATGAACCCCTTCAAAGATTATTTCCTTGGCAATAAAATGGCGCCTTATAAGCGCGTGGCAGACACCCAGAAATGCCTGCGGGTGAGCGGTAAGCATAACGACCTGGAAGAAGTGGGGGTTGATACCTATCACCATACCATGTTCGAAATGCTGGGAAACTGGAGCTTTGGTGACTATTTTAAGAAAGAAGCGATAGCCTGGAGCTGGGAATTGCTTACAAAAGAATATGGCATCCCCCAGGACCGGTTGTATGTCACTGTTTTTGAAGGAGATCAGAAAGAAGGTATTCCTAAAGATGATGAGGCTTTTTTGGAGTGGAAAAAATGGATCGCTGAAGACCGCATCCTGATGGGCAATAAGAAAGACAATTTCTGGGAAATGGGCGATACCGGCCCCTGCGGACCCTGTTCAGAGATCCATGTGGATTGCAGGCCCGATGAGGAGAGAAAACAGGTTGACGGGAAAACCCTGGTGAATAACGATCATCCCCAGGTGATCGAGATC
>JAHEFC010000193.1 GCA_024640385.1 Sphingobacteriales bacterium | reverse complement strand
AGTGTTTCACCATGGCATTCACACTGGAATAACCCCATCCGTTTTTGATCTCATCTTTTCCGGTTGATGTCTGGAACCCGTCCACATAGGCCCTGGCCATATCGGCGGCAAGCTGTGGATCTTCCCCGAATGTACCCGGGAAACGGTTCCATCTCGGCTCCGTGGCCAGATCAATCTGTGGTGATAATGCTGTTGCAATACCCAGGGCCCTGTATTCTTTTGCCGCTATCTCGCCAAAAAGCCTCACAACTGCAGCATCAAAGGTTGCCGCTAAGCCCAAGGACTCTGGCCAAAGTGAGATCTTACCCCCTGCACCCGCATTGAATTCTGCGGTGATCTGGGCACTATGCCTGGGGTCGGTGCTGGTATTGGCAGGTATTCCGAGACCGATCCCTTCTACCAACGCCTGCATATTATTATTCCATATCGCCGCTACCTCTGGTGATTCCACCGAAGTGATCAGCACATGCCTTAGATTATCGTTGGTCAGGAATTTCTTCTGCTGGTCTGTCAGATCCGAAGCTTTTGCGCCGCTTTCCTGGTAGGGCTTGCCATTATAGGTAGGCGGAGGACCAAAACCACGATAACCCGCCGGAACCGCCTGGTGCCCGCTATATAGCATCAGGCCCGCGATCTGCTCAACCGTCATCTTCGACGCCAGGTCTTTTGCACGAAGATCGAAAGGCTGACGCCAGTCTTCATACACATCAAGCTGGCCATTCCTGTTAAGATCCTTGAACGCAAATCCGTCTTTAGTGATCAACTTTATCCCCGAAGCAGTTGAATACCCAAGAGATTGTCCTCCTTTATTCTCAACGATCTTTACCTGGTCATCCAGTTTCTTTTCTACCCAATTCTGTTGGGAAAACACTGATACATGAGATATGAAAACGATGCCGGCAAATGTTACTTTGAACTTCATATGAGTCTTTATGAATAAGATGATCTTCAAATGTAAAACATTCGAGACTTAATAAATTTTGCAGATTTTTGCTGATCATGACTTACGCAATATCAGGCTTCATTATTTGCGCCGCCCTGATCTTTATTACCGGCAGAAACCTGTCGAAATACGGCGACGCCATTGCTGACCAACTTGGGCTTGGAAAGGCATGGATAGGCCTGATACTGATGGCATCCGTCACTTCATTGCCCGAACTTGTTGTGGGAATCAGTTCGGTCACTATTGTGGAATCTCCGGATCTGGCAGCCGGCGATGTACTGGGTAGCTGTGTATTCAACCTGATGATATTGTCGGTGCTGGATGTTTTTGTGAAGGGGAGCCCTTTATTCACAAGAACTTCTACAACACACGTCATGGCCGGAACCATGGGAATCATTCTGGTGGCCATGGCTGGGCTTGGTATTTTCCTTACAGAGGAGATCACGATCACCCCATGGATAGGACTAACGAGCATGGCTTTCATTATCGTCTACTTTTTTGCCATGCGTGTGATCTATTTCTTTGAAAGATCGAATGCGATAGCTCCGGATATTGCAGCAAACCATTTACAGAATTCGATTCCGCTAAAAAAAGCCGTGTCCCTTTACTTCTTAAATGCACTCGTTGTGATTAGTGCAGCCCTGTTTCTTCCAGGGTTCGCAGAAACCATTGCAAATGAAACAGGCCTGGGCGAATCCTTTGTTGGAACGCTTTTCCTGGCAGCATCCACATCTTTCCCGGAAATGGCAGTCTCATTCAGTGCGCTAAGAATGGGCTCATTCGATATGGCAGTAGGAAATCTTTTGGGTAGCAACCTTTTTAATATCCTGATCCTGGCTGTTGATGACATGTTTTATGTTAAAGGACATCTGCTTAAAGATGTGTCAGACATCAACCTCGTTTCGGTGTTCGCCGTTATCATTATGACTTCGGTAGCCATCGCAGGCCTGACATTTCAAAAGAGAGGGAAAAAAAGATTTATCCTGGCCACAGACACTTTTCTGATATTAAGTGTCTATATCGTAAACCTCATTTTATTATACCAGCTTTCCCATTAGTTTATTTCCCCATAAGATCACTCAACCTGTATTTATCCACCAACCAGTTTTTGCAGGCCTGCCTGCTTATTCTTATATTTGAACTGACCCCCAACTTCGGCTGCTGTCTTACCCTTAACTAAGGCAACAGCCGTTTTTTATTTATAACCGAAGCTTATGAATGTAGAAGAACTCTTAGCCGGATATGACCACAGCGTTGCATGGGATGAAATGCACGACACGAATACTGTAAGGGAACACTACCGCCCCATTATGGAGCGACTCGCTGCCATGGAATTCAAAAACATTAAAGAATACCACCAGCTGGCCAGCGAACTGTTCATGAGCCAGGGTATCACCTTCACCGTATACAGCGATGATGCGGGCATAGAGCGGATCTTCCCCTTCGACATCATTCCCCGCATCATCACCAGTGCCGAATGGACACAGATTGAAACCGGTATCAAGCAAAGGCTTCGGGCGCTCAATATGTTCCTGAACGATATCTATCACGGGCAGAATATAGTGAATGAAGGCGTCATACCTGCATGGCTTATTGCATCATGCCCGCATTTCACCCGAGAAGTCTATGGCATCAACGTGCCCTACGATCTCTATGTACATATTTCCGGTATAGACCTGATACGTGGTGAAGACGGAGGGTTCTATATCCTGGAAGATAACTTGCGCACACCCTCCGGTGTGTCTTATATGCTTGAGAACAGGGAGGTGACCAAGCGCCTGTTCCCCAACCTCATCAACTCCAATCATGTGAGAATGGTGGGGAACTATCCCCTGTTGCTGCACTCGATCCTGATCTCACTGTCTCCAAGAATGATCAGGCAACCCGTAGTAGTGATCCTCACGCCGGGTATTTTCAATTCAGCATATTACGAACATACCTTCCTGGCCCGCCAGATGGGGATACCACTGGTAGAAGGGCGCGACCTGGTGGTGAACAACCATAAAGTATATATGAAAACAACCCGGGGCCTCGAGCAGGTTGATGTGATCTACAGGCGGGTGGACGATGATTTTCTTGACCCCATCACTTTCCAGCCAGACAGTATTCTGGGTGTTGCAGGCCTTGTAGGTGCTTACAGAAAAGGGAACGTGGCCATTGTCAACGCGTTGGGCAATGGCGTGGCCGATGACAAAGCCGTATATGCTTATGTACCCGCCATGATCAGGTACTATTTGAATGAAGAACCCATACTTCCCAATGTGCCTACTTATTCCATGAACGATGTGGAACAGCGTGAGCATGTATTCAAGAATATAGACAAGATGGTGATCAAACGCACCAACCAGTCCGGGGGCTACGGAATGCTCATGGGAAACAAAGCCACCGGAGAAGAGATCGAAGTATTCAAGAAAAAAATAACAGAGAACCCCAGGGAATTCATTGCGCAGCCCATCATAAAACTTTCAACAGTGCCCTGTTATCTTGACGGCAAGATCACTTCACGGCATGTTGATCTGAGGCCCTATGCATTGTGCGGGCCAGGCGGTATTGAAATTGTTCCCGGAGGGCTCACACGTGTTGCATTGAAAGAAGGCTCACTGGTGGTGAACTCTTCGCAGGGAGGAGGAAGCAAAGACACATGGATAATTGACTGATCATTCAAGACGATAATTAAAGAACATGCTAAGTAGAAGCGCAGATGCATTATTCTGGTTGAACCGGTATATAGAACGGTCTGAAGGATTGTTAAGAACACTTCATACCACCTATGTGCTTTCCCTGGACAAGGGACCCTATATCAATAACAGCTGGAAGATCATTTTTGATATTTTCTCTTCACTGAAAGAAGAGGAAAAAAAATCATTCGAAAATAATTCAGAAAAGATTCTCGAACATATCCTGATCGACACCAACAATGTCAATTCTTTGCGCATGATACTCAACAAAGCGCGCGAGAATGCACGCGGCATGCAGGATCACCTCACCAAAGAAGTTTGGGAACAGGTGAACTATATGTATCATCGCATCAATGCAAAAACCATCGACGCCCAGCTTAAAACGAACAATGAGATCCCGGTGATCGAGAGCCTGCTGAAGAACTGTCTCTTGTACACCGGTATCGTAGACAGTACGATGTCGAGAGGTGAAAGCTGGGATTTCATGAACCTGGGAAAATATATAGAACGGTGCATGCTTACCATCGACCTTGTTGAAAAGCATATCATCGGAAATGATCTGTCAGAAGAAAAAGATATCCTATACTGGAGGGGCTTATTATTCTCACTCTCGGGATATGAATTTCACCTGAAGAACTACAGGAGCAATGATGCCAATTATAATGTGCTGCACCAGGCGGTGTTGAACAACTATTTCCCGCATTCGGTATTGTACAGCCTGGAAAGGATGAAGAAATATTTAGAGAATATTGTGGCCGCGAACGATCCAACTGATCGCGCCGGACTGACCCGTCAGTTTGGCCGTATCTACAGCTCTGTACAGTTCGGAGATGTGGATATGATCAGGAACACCGGAGTTACGAACTACCTGTCACAATTAAGATATAACCTGTTCCAGTTCGCCTGGAGTTTATCCCAAACTTATTTTTCTTACTCTTAAGAAATAACCATGTCTGTATTCAAGATCATACACATTACGAAATACCATTACGAAAAGCCCGTCACAGAAAGCGTGAACGAGATCCGGATCTACCCGTATTTCTCTGAAGAACAGGAAATACTGCAGCACGACCTGATGGTATCTAACTACCCCGACATACAGGTCTACCGCGACTATTGGGGCAACAGGGTTGGATTGTTCAGCATTATTGAACCCCATGAGGAACTGGTGATCGAAAGCAAATTGCTGATCAGGACCACAAGGAACAGCTCAGTGGAACCCAAGCCTGATTCTGACTTCATCCACCTCAAAGCGGAAGTTCAGCACAATCTCCAGTTGATCGAACTGACCAAACCAGAACTCATAACAAGGCAGGATGAGATCCGGAAGATCTGTGACAGTGTTTTTGATGAAACCAAATGTATAGCAGATGTTGTACGGGAATGCTGCGATCATATTTACCGGAATTTCACGTATTCAAAAGGAATTACCACCATCGAAACAACAGTTGACGAGATACTCGAACACCAAAGCGGTGTTTGCCAGGATTTTGCACACCTGTTGCTGCAGATCCTGCGCACCATGGAGATCCCCTGCCGTTATGTGAGCGGATATATCTGCCCGCATAAGAATGGCATGCGCGGTGAAGGCGCAACGCACGCGTGGGTAGAAGCATGGATACCCGGTTACGGATGGGCAGGCATTGATCCCACTAACAATATCTGGGTCACCAACACCCACGTTAAACTTGCCGTGGGCCGCAATTTCAGCGACTGCAGCGTGGTAAAAGGGACATTCAAAGGACCCTCTAGGCAGGAGCTCTTTGTTTTTGTGTCTGTCGGCTATGAAGATGGGGTCACATTTGAAGAAACCAACCAGGTGCAGATGGAAAGACAAAAAAAAGCCGCCAGGGAAGAAGAGATCGCAAGGGCCGCAGAGTCGCAGTTGCAGCAACAGCAGCAGTAGCAGGTTGCAGGTTACAGGTGGCAGGTTGCAGGACGCTGTGCATTTCCTTACCTTCCCCTCTCATAAATGCGATCGATGAATATATTGTTGATACTGCTTATCTCAATTCTTTTTGGAAATAAAACCGAATATTCATGTATGCCATGTGGTTCGGACTGCGACAAACAGGTTTACGACAAACCCCGCTCCTGCCCCCATTGTAACATGAAACTGGTAGACAGGAAAACGATCAGGTTTGGATCCATCAAGTCAACTGAGATCTGTGACTATATCAGGAAACATCCCAGTGTTGTATTGCTTGATGTTCGTACCAAGGAAGAATTTGAAGGAAAGGCAGATCCCAACTATGGTACCTTGAAAAACGCCATCAACATCAATGTGGAAGAACTCGAAAGCAAACTCAGTTCGATCTCAAACCTGAAAAAGAAAGAGATCATTGTATTCTGCTCCCATAGTCACAGGAGCCCAAGGGCTTCTTATATCTTAAACCAGAACGGTTTCATTAAAGTGAAGAATATGGAAGGCGGGATGAGCGTTTTGCAAGATCACTCCTGTATGAAATAGAGAGACAGAGAGTCAGAACGGCAGAGAGTCAGAACTATTGGCTGATACACCAATAATCCTGACTCTCTTTCTCTCTAACTCTCTTTCTCTCTAATATTACATCCTCATCCGCATCCTCATTCTCATTCCGCCTTTTTTCCTTACAAAAGGAGTTCCGGCCGGGGCACCGGTTGGAGGTTTGGGACCTGCAACAGGCATTTCAACGTGATATGGATGATCAGAGATCACAGGGATCGCTGATTTGATCAGCCTGTGAATATCCCTCAGGTATGCTTTTTCTTCTGAATCGCAGAAGGAAAGCGCGATACCCATGGCACCGGCTCTGCCTGTTCGGCCGATCCTGTGCACATATGTTTCAGCAATATTGGGGAGTTCGAAATTGATTACGTGTGTAAGATCGTCAACATCAATACCCCTTGCGGCAATATCAGTAGCTACAAGCACCCTTGTTTTAGAGTTCTTGAAATTATTGAGCGCACGCTGGCGGGCCTGTTGAGATTTATTACCATGAATGGCTTCTGCACCGATATTCTCTTTATGGAGGTCTTTTACTACCCTGTCTGCACCATGCTTGGTTCTTGTAAACACAAGAGCCCGCTTGATCTTTCCATCTTCCAGTAAATGTGCAAGCAGTTTCCTCTTATCGTTCTTCTCTACAAAGAACAAAGCCTGAACTACGGTTTCAGCAGTGGTAGACACGGGTGTCACTTCTACTTTAACGGGATCACGAAGGATCGAATTAGCAAGACTGGCGATCTCTGACGGCATGGTAGCCGAGAAGAACAGCGTCTGCCTTTTCGCCGGCAGTTTAGCGATCACTTTTTTCACATCGTGGATGAATCCCATGTCGAGCATACGGTCTGCTTCGTCAAGGATGAACATCTCTATGGAGTCAAGACTGATGAATCTTTGTTGCATCAGGTCAAGCAATCTTCCGGGTGTAGCGATCAGGATATCCACTCCATTGCGAAGTGCGTTCACCTGTGCATGCTGGGATACTCCACCAAACACAACTGTGTGTTTCAGGTTAAGTCCCTGGCCATAAGCCCTGAAGCTTTCATCGATCTGGATGGCAAGTTCCCGGGTAGGGGTAAGAACCAATGCGCGGATGCCACGGGCACGTTCTTTCCTTTCGCTGAGGAG